>NZ_BAAALT010000076.1:0-123205 GCF_039528515.1 Luedemannella flava | reverse complement strand
AGATCTTATGAAGGTCTCTCGCGACGCCCTTCCGAAGCGCCGAAGCCGCTAACCCGTCGTAGGCGGGGACACGATCAGGTTCCGGCCTCCGGTCGCAGGCCGGCGAGTGTCACAGTGACGAGTCGGTTCCGCCCGGCGTGGGAGGGCAGGTCCCGGGCGGCGGCGAGGGCGTGCAGACAGTAGGCGGCCAGCTCGGTCGCGGGGACATCGTCCCGGACGTCGCCGTTCTCGACCGCTGCGCCGATGAGTTCGGTGAGCATGCCGTGCAGCCGTTCGCGGGCCTGGTTCATGTGGGCGGCACGGTGCAACGGCCCAGTGAGATCCGGGGCGTGGGTCGGGCCGGCCGCGTGGTGGTGCCCGGCCGAGAGTTCGGCGTAGGTGCGCAGCGCGAGGTGGAGGCGTTCGGCAGGGGCGGTCGCGCCGGCGGTGGCCTCGGCGAGTTGGCGTAGGTGTCCGCCGACCTGCCGCTCGTGCCAGGCGACCATGATCGCCCCGACGTCGGGGAAGTACTTGTACAGCGTGGCGCGGCCGATGCCCACCTGCTGCGGACTCCGTCGCCGGTGATCCATGCCGTCGCGGCGATCGCCCTGCTTCTCGTCGCGCTCGTCCTGTCGGTCTACAAGCCGCGCGGACGTACGCCCTGGGGACTACAACCGCCCAGCCGGCGGGCGGAGCCCGCTGTCCAGGGTCCGCCCACAACGGCTGCCGCTCAGGTCAGGGAGTTGCGGACCTGGGTGAGCGGGTCGGCGGAGGACAGGTACACGAGCGGGCGATCCGCATCATCGTCGCGATGAGTCCCGCCACGGCAGCCAGGACGACCAGACCGATGACCAGGTCGCGCCAGGCGGGAAGGCGTGTCGGCGGCCAACTCATCGAGCGCGTCCCGCGCATGGTCGCAGAAGTGGCACGCCGGGGCGTGTACCACGGTAATGGGCGCTGTGGCACGGCTTACCTCGCGTTCCGGGCGGATCAGTTCTCGCCCAGAAGGGTTCGGTGAAGCCGCCGGTCGACGGTGCGGGCAGGATGGGGGCATGACGACCCGGGTGCTGGTGGTGGATGACGAGCAGGCGCTGGCCAAAGTAGTCGCCAGCTACCTCGAGCGCGATGGCCACGAAGTGACGTACGTGCATGACGGCCCGGCCGCGCTGGCCGCCGCCCGGCGGCAGCCGCCTGACGTGGTCGTGCTCGACCTCGGCCTGCCCGGCCTTGACGGCATCGAGGTGTGCCGGCAGCTGCGCACCTTCACCGACTGCTATGTGGTGATGCTCACGGCCCGCAGTGACGAGGTCGACAAGCTCGTCGGCCTCGGGGTGGGCGCGGACGACTACCTGACCAAGCCGTTCAGCACGCGGGAGCTGGTGGCCCGGGTGCGGGCCATGCTGCGCCGGCCGCGCACCGGCCCCGTGGTCGGTGGCGGCCTGGGTGAGGAGCCGCCGCGCGTGTTCGGCCCTCTGCGTATCGATGTCACCGCGCGTGAGGTTCTCGTCAACGACGAGTTGGTCGAGCTGACCCGGACCGAGTTCGACATCCTGGCGGCGCTGTCGGCCCGGCCCCGGTTGGCGTACTCGCGCCGCCAGCTCGTCGACACGGTGTGGGGTGAGGACTGGGTCGGCGACGAGCACCTCGTCGACGTCCATATCGGACATCTCCGGCGCAAGCTGGGTGATGACCGGGCCGCGCCCCGGTTCGTCCGCACCGTGCGGGGCGTGGGGTACCGGATGGGTGAGGGCTGATGTGGCGTATGAAGCCGGGCATGGCCGGCCGGCTGTTCGTCGCTCAGGTTCTCGTGCTGTTGACCGGCGGGGTGACGCTCGGCCTGGTGGCCGCGGCGGTGGGCCCGAGGATCTTCCATGACCACCTCGAGCGGGTCTCCGGTGCGGTCGACGCGCAGGCGGTCGCGCATATCGAGGAGGCGTACGCGTCGGCCAGCGCGGTGTCGATGGGCGTGGGCCTGCTGGTGGCGCTGCTAGCGGCGCTGGCGGTCAGCGCGTACGTGGCCCGGCGGGTGGCCCGCCCGGTCGGCCAGCTCGCCGACGCCGCGTCCGAGGTCGCCGACGGCCGGTACGGCACCCGGGTGGCGTTACCCGGAATCGGCCGGGAGTTCGACACGGTCGCGGAGTCGTTCAACGCCATGGCGGCACGGCTGGCCGACGTGGAAGCCACTCGGCGGCGCTTGCTGGCCGACCTGGGTCACGAGCTGCGCACCCCGGTGGCGACGATCGAGGCGTACGTGGACGCGGCCGAGGACGGGGTGGCCGTCCCGGACGAGGACACCTGGTCGGTGCTGCGCGCGCAGACCGCACGGCTGCGCCGCCTGGCCGAGGACATCGCGGCGGTGTCGCGGGCGGAAGAGCACCAACTCGACCTACACCCGCGGCCCATCGCCGCCGCCGACCTCGTACGCGGGGCGGTGGCAGCCGCCCGGCCAGGGTACGAGGCCAAGGGGGTCCGCTTGCGGGAGCGCATCGACGCGACCGCCGGGCACGTGGACGTCGACCCCGACCGGATGGGACAAGTGCTGACGAACCTGCTGGACAACGCCCTGGCCCACACCCCGCCCGGCGCCGCCGTGACCGCGGCCGTGGACCGTGATGGAACACTTCTGCGGTTCACGGTCACGGATACCGGCGAGGGCATCGAAGCAGAGCATCTGCCGCACCTGTTCGAACGCTTCTACCGCGCCGAGCCGGCCCGTGACCGGGAGCGGGGCGGCTCCGGCATCGGGCTGGCGATCGTGCGCGCCATCGTCGCCGAGCACGGCGGAACGGTCAGCGCCGCGAGCGACGGACCCGGTACAGGAGCCACCTTCACTGTGACCTTGCCGCCGGCGTGACCGCGGCCGGTGCCAAACGCCGGCCAGCCGTCCGGCGGCGAAAGCCGAACACTTCAGGATCCAAAAGTTTCTCAAGATCAGTCAACAATCGCTTGATCTTGCCCACCCTGACTTTCCCGAACGTCGGTCCCCAAGCATTTTGGGGACGGTTCGCGTTACGCGGCCTGCCGCGACACCGCAGCCGTTCATAATGAGGTAGGATGCCGTTATGAACGCTGGGACGGAGGGTCCTGACTGGAAGCGCAAGACGTTCAGCCTGCCGACCTCCTTGGCAGAGTGGGTGGATCGCCGCGCGGCTCGCGGTGAGGCGTCCGCGTACATCGCCGGCCTGATCGAGGCCGACCGGCAGCGCGAGCTGGCCCGAGCCGAGCTGCGCGAATTCGGCTACAGCGGCGACATGGAGATCACCGACGAAGGTCGGGCCGCAGCCCGCGCGCTGCTGGACCGGCAGGCCGCCAGCCGCGCTGCGCGTCGGCGTAAGCACAACGCCGCATGAGTCTCGGCCTGATCCTGGACACCTCGGCGCTGCTGGCCCACGTCCGACTGGAACGCCTGTCCGCCGGCGAACTCATCGGCGAGGTCGCCGACAACGGCGACATCACCGGCGTACCCGCCCTCGCCGCGCTGAAGGCGCTCCCACACGCCAAAGGCGATGATCGCGCACGGCTGGAACGGCTGGTCTCCGGTGACAGCCACACCGTCGTGATACTGCCGCTGACCGCCGACGACCTGCTGGAGGTCGACCGGGTCGCCGCGCTCATCGCCGGCGACGATGGCTGCGCCCAGGCCGTGGTAGAGGCCAACAGACACGGCGTCATGCTCGCCACCGTCAGCCCGCAGGAACTGGGCATCGGCGTGGTCATCCACCCCGGTGACGTCTGCGAACTCTCCTGAGCCGCTGCTTCTAGCCTCGTCCGCGCGGGTCGGCCAGCCGCGCGCCGCCGGCGGCAGGCCGGCGGCACGCGGGAGGTGGCACCGGCGCCGGTCAGAAGTGCGCCGCTGTGATGGCCGCGTTGAGATCGTCGGCGAGGCGGTCCAGGTTCGTCTTGCCGTTCGCGTCCACGTCGGCCGCGATCTCGGCGGTGTTGAAAATGTACGCCCAGTCGACCCCGTCGCCACGCGAGACGGCGAGGCTCGACGTGCCCGCCATACCCCCCGACCGGGCGGAGCCGGCGGCCCGGCCACCCAGACCCCACGCCGCGTGGCTGCCGATGAACGTCGCCACCGCGGGCGCGTTGGCGATAAGACCGCCGCCGCTGTCCATCTCCGCGATGAGGAACGTGCCGTACGCGGCCGGAACGAGCGCGCTCGACGCCGGATCCCAGGCACTGGACCCGACCGCGGCCGCGTCGTAGCTCAGCTCGCCCGCCCGCTTGCCCGACCGCAGTGTGGCCCCGGTGAAGACGCTGCCGTCGATGCCCAGCGGATTGAGCACCCGGTTCTTCAGGTAGGTGATGAAGCTCTGGCCGGTGCGCTGCTCCACGACCAGACCCAGCAGCAGGTACCCGAAGTTGGAGTACCGGTCGTTCGCGGTGTACCGCGCCGAGTCGCCCGGCGCGTACTGCAGCGGCTCGCCGTACATGTAGCGGGCCACGTCACGCTTGCTCACACGCCCGGCCAGGCCCAGCCGCAGCGCGATGTCGCGGCCGGCGAAGACCGGGTCGAACCCCGAGACGTTGCGGACCCAGCCGCCGGTGTGGTCGATCAGCTGTTGCACGGTGATGTTGTCGACCCGGCTGTCCTTGGTCTGGCTCGCCAACGCCACCGAGTTGATTCCCAGGTACGGGAAGACCTTGGTGTTGAGGTTGAACCCGAAGTCCGTGACGAGTGCCTGGATCGCCGCACAGGCGAACGCCTTGCTGACGCTGGCCAGCCGCATCAGGCTGTCCGGCTGGGTGATCGCCGTGCCAGCTTCTGACCAGGTGTAGCCGGACGACACCCGCAGGGTGCCGTTCTTGCGGATGGCGAGCTGCCCGGCGCGGACTCCGTGCCGCTGCATGAAGGTGCGCATCACGGTGTGGATGCCGGCGTACGCCGCTCCCGCGCTGTCGGTCTGGGTCCACTGGCGCGGGACGGGCTGGTCCTGGCTGGCGAACACCGCCGCGTACCGGATGCCGGAGCCCGTCCCGCTGCCCTGCACCGAGATCGGCATGCGGCCGGCCGCCACCTGGGTGTCGTACTCGTTCTGGTACTCGGTGGCGGTCATGCCGTGCCGGGCCGCCCAGCCGCCGACCGAGTCGTCGGTGAACAGCGCCGCGAACTGGTGTCCGTTGTTAGCGTCCACGATCGCGGGCCGCATGGGGACCTGCGTGTAGCCGTCGAACCAACGGGCGTAGCTGGTGCCGTCGCCCATGGGCCCGGCCTGCCACTTGACGGCGCCCGGGTTGGGCAGCCAGATCGCGGCGTACGTGCGGTCGCCGGTACCGCTGCCGTAGACGGCGAGCGACCTGAGGATGAGCTTGCCGTCCCGGGCCGCCTTGTTGGCGTTGGCCAACGTGTTCGCCGTCGTCTCCGCACCGTCCACGAGACCGTGCTTGGCAAGCCAGTTGCCCGGCGTGATCTTCTCGAACACAGCGGCGAAGACCGCGTCGTTACTCGGGCCGGTCGCGGTCACGATCGTCGGCACGTACCCCTGGACGAGAAGCTCGTTGACCTTGGCCTGGTAACTGGCGGCGGAGACGCCGTGCACGGCCGCCCACGCGGGCCCGGAACGCTTGACCCACACCGCTGCGTACAGGGTGGGCGAACCATAGGCGCTCAACGAGATCATCCGGTAGCCCTGCGCCGACAGCTCGTTGTACTTCCGTTGGTGTCCCGCGCCGTCCACTCCGTGGTACGCCGAGAACGGCACCGACGCCGCCCAGGCTGAGGTCGGGGCGAGCAGGCCGGGCACCGCGAGCGCGCCACCGGCGGCGGCACCGGCCACGAGAAGGCTTCGGCGGCTCAGCTGCAGACCGCCGAGCCGGCCGGTGATGGGTAGGTCCGAGTTCGTTGCCATGCCAGTTCCCTTCGACACATGTCGATTCCGGATGTGACATGACCGTACGAAGCACCGCGTGGGTCAGCTGGACCACTCAGCCGGCACTACCGGTGGACCAATCCGCCCGGCGGTTACGCGGTGCGCTCGTCAGCGGCATCCGCCAGGACGCGGGCCATCGCCGTGCGGTTACGCACCTCGAGCTTGCGGTAGACGCTGCTCAGGTGGGTCTCCACCGTCTTCGGGGTGACGTGCAGCTCCTGAGCGATCTCGTGATTGGTACGGCCGGCGGCGGCCCGCTGTGCCACCCGCCACTCCCCCGGCGTCAACCGGCCGTGCGCCAGAGCCGGGGGCCGCGGCTGTTCGCCGCTCCCGCGCAGCGCCCGCCGCACCTGTTCGATCAACGCATCGGCGCCGCACTCCTGCGCCACGCACAACGCTTCGCCCAACGCCGTCCGCGCCGCGTGCGGGTGCCGCAGCCCGATCGCGGAACCGAGCGCGTGCAGCGCCAGGGCCAGTTCCAGGCGGGCCGGGCTGTGCCGGACGACCCGCACCGCCTCCTCCAGAACCTCCGCTCGGGATCGACCGCCCGTCACCGTCGCGACCACCCGCAGCGCGCGGCTGAGCGCCCGCGGCGCACCCCATCGACGGGCCAGATCGAGCTCCTCGACCGCCAGCTCCCGGGCCTCGTCCCGATGCCCCAACGCGTGGTGTGCCAACGCGGCCGCCGTCCGCCACGGCCACACCGCCGGGTTCAGCCAACCGTCCGGGAGGAGACGACGGCCCGCATCCCCGGCCCGCCGCAGCGCCTCCTCCGGTCGCCCCCCGGCCAGCTCGATCTCGGCGTGCACGAGATCCAGCTGCACCTGCAGCGCCGGCCCGGGCGCACTCTCCGCGCCGGCCCAGGCCAGCGCGGCCACCGCGGCGTCGCGACGGCCCCGGGCCAGCTGCACCTCTGCCCCGAACACTCCGGCGTACACGCGTGCCAACGTGGACTGTGGTGTCGCGGTCAACGCCATGGCCGTCCGCGCGTCCTCCTCCGCGTCGGCCAGGTAGCCGCGGTTCGCCAGTGCGTACGCCCGGAACGCGGCTGCCAGGCCGGCCGTGTGCGATGAACCGACCTCGTGAGCCGTTGACCACGCCCGGTCGAGGTGCGTGACGGCCTCCTCGTGGTCGGCGGCGACCAGCGCGACATACGCCAGGATCGGTGACGAGGAGCCCGGATCGTGCCGGGCGCCCGGCCGCGGACGCAATGCGCGCAGCGCGGCGGCCACGGCCGCGTCCCGGTCCAGGTCGATGGCGGTGGCCCACAGGGCGGACAGCGCGTCGAGCCGGTACCGCACCTCAGGGCTCAAGTCCGCCCTGTTGCGCAGCATCTCCAGGTGAGGACCCCCGGTATGCCGCAGATCCACCTCGACTGCGGCGACCGACAGAATCACGGTACGCAGCCGGTGCTCGACGTCGGGGTGTTCGCCGTTCACCTCGGCGAGCATGCGTTCCAGCAGCGCGATCGCTTCGAGGTTGCGGCCCGCGAGGAACGTCGCCCGGCCGAGAAGCTCGGTGATCTCCGCCCGCTCGACCAGGCTGCCGGTAAGGGCCGCGGCCCGCCGCAGGTAGCTGATAGCCGTCTGCCAGTTGACACCTTGAGCGACGGTGCCGGCTGACCGGATCAGCTCGGTGGTCTCCGACCGGCTCGCGGGTGGCTCCTGGATGGCCCGCTCCAGAAACGCGAGCGCCGAGCGCGGCGAAGCCCGGCTGACCGCGTACCCGACTGCCCGGCGCAGCGTGGCGACCACCCACGGGTCGCCGGACGGGAGCGTGACGAGCAGGTGCGCGGCCGCCAGCACCTCCGGTTGCCCAGCGGTGACCAGCATCTGCGCCGCGTGCCGGTGCAGCCGGCTGCGGGTCACCGGGTCGATGCCCGCGTAAACGGCGTCCCGGATCAGTGCGTGAACGAACGCCATCCGTGACCCTGGTCGCAGAATGCCGGCGGGCACCAGCTCACCGTGCAGCCGTCGCAGGTCACCGACCAGACCGCCCAGGCCGGCCAGCTCCGCGAGACCGGAGACCAGGTGCGGATCCGCCTCCTCGCCGAGGATGGCACAGAGCTCGGCCAACCGGACCGCCTCCGGGGTCAGATTCGCGAGCAGCGAGGGGACGCGTTGGGCCAGCGCCGCCCCACCCAGGGCACGCAGTGCCTGCTCGTCGCCGTCCGCGGCGGCGCCACCGGCGCTACGCGCGGCCACGGCCAGTTCGCGCACCAGCAAGGGGTTTCCCCCGGTCAGGCGTCGGCACGACGCGGCCAGCCGCTCCGTGGCAGCCATCCCCGTGGCGGCCGTCACGAGACGGGCGGTGGCCGTCGTGGTCAGCGGCGCCGGACGCAGTGGGATGGCCGCCGGATCCGCGGCCAGCTCCCCCCAGAGACCAGGCTGGGCACCGGGTGGTCGCCCCGCCACGACAACGACGAGGGGCAGGTCGGTCACGCGGGCCGTCAGGTACCTGAGGAAGCGCAGCGACGCGTCGTCCGCCCAGTGGGCGTCATCGACGAGAACGGCGACCGGCGCCTGTCCGCTCAACTGCACCAGTAGCCAGTAGAGCGCGTTCGACGCGGCCAGGTCACCTGACGCAGCCGGTCCGGCGAGGTGCACATCGAGGAGTGCGGGCACCCGATGGGCGGGCCCGCGCAGCAGGCGTACCCGAAGCGCCGTGTCGGCGGCGAGCAGGACCGGCTCCAGCAACTGGCGGACCACCCCGTAGTCGAACTCCCGCTCCAGCTGGCTGCCCCGGGCGCTGAGCACCCGCAGACCGGCCGCGCCCGCGGCGCGGCGCGCCGCCTCCATCAGGGCGCTCTTGCCGATGCCGGCCGGACCTTCCACCATCACGACCCCGCCACGCCCACCGGCACCGGTCGTGAAGGCACGGGTCAGGTGCGTCAGTTCCGCATCCCGCTCGAGCAGAGAGGTGTCGACATACACCCATCGATTTTGCCAGGCGGGATCTCCTAGACCGGTGACGCGGGAACCGCCTCAGGGAAACCCCCAGGATCGGCGGTTGTCTTAGTGACACGTGCACCGTGCGACGCGTTCCCGACCCTGTTACGCCAGCCCGGCGACCTGCACGGATGCGTCGTCCCCCCGGCCGGGGGCGACCCTGGGGTCGGACCCCGATGTCCCCGGGTCGGCCGCCGACCGAGTCTCAAGTCGCGGTCAGGCACGTCCGCCCGACCGACGGGACACCCGAGACCATGGGGGCTACATGCGCGCGGCCGAACAACTCACCGTCCACATAGACCTACGTCGCGACCGGGACGAGCACCTGCCCTATCAGCTGATGGTCCAGCTGGCCGGGGCGATCCGCACGGGGGCGCTGGCCGCGGACACCCGGCTGCCGTCCACCCGGGACATGGCCCGCCTGCTCGGTGTCTCACGTGGGGTGGTGCTCACCGCGTACGAACTGCTGCTGGCAAAGGGTTTCGTGGAGGCCCGCCGAGGGTCCGGCACGTACGTGCGGGCCCTGCGCACAGAGGCGCCGGCGCCCCGCCCCCGCACCCCCGTGGCACCGGCTCCCGCGCCGGCCCGCCGCGTCTGCGACTTCACCCCGGGCCCCGCGCCGGCGCACGCGTTCCCGCTGCCCGCGTGGCGCGCCGCCTGGCGCGAAGCCAGTTACCAGCCGCCGGCGGGCGACGTGGCCCCGCTGGGCTCCGCCGCACTGCGGGAAGCCATCGCCGACCAACTGCGCCGGACCCGGGGCATCGCGGTGGACGCGGACGAGGTGGTGGTGGCAGCCGGCCTGCGCCAGGCCTGCTGGCTGCTGTTCGAGGCCCTCGGCCAGACCCGTGCGGCGGGCCGCCGGGTGGCCGTCGAGCAGCCGGCGTCGGCACACCCCGTCGTGGCGGCCCGGCAGGCCGGGTGGACGGTCAGTGCCCTGCCCGTACGCCACCTGTGCCCCGTCGCGGCAGTGCCGGAGGCGACCAACATCGCCGTGGACGTCGCGGTCGTGTTCGCTGAGGGCAACCACCCGTTCGGGACGGTCATGCCGCTGGACCGCCGCCACGCGATGGTGGAGTGGTCGGAGCGCACCGGCGGGTACCTGGTCGACCTCAGCACCGAGCAGGCCAGCGCGGGCAACGGCTCGCCGCTGCCGGCCCTGTTCACCCTCGCCGCCGGGGAGCGGATCGCCATGATCGGCACGGTCGGGGACAGTCTCGCTCCGGCCGGTCTGGCCTACCTGGTGGCACCGCGCGAGCTGACACCGCTCATGGCCGACCTGATCAGCCGTGACGACGGGGGTGTCACCCGTACGACGCAGGCCGCCTACACGCGGCTGCTGCGCGACGGTGTGCTGGCCCGGCGCGCCACCAGGATCAGCCGCTTCTACGCCGACCGGCGCGATCAGGCGCGGGCCGCATTCGGCGAGTTGCCTCGCCCGGCCCGCGTCGTGATCGGAGCGCGGGGGGCGACCGCTGCCGTCCTACTGCCTGAACCGATGGTCGCCACAGTGGTCACCGGGCTGGCCGCCCGGGGCGTCGCGGTGGTGCCGCTCGCCGAGTTCTTCCCGATCGATCCCGCCGACGCCCCGACCGGCATCGTGCTCGGCCTCGGCCATCTGCCCGACGCGGAGCTGCGCTACGGGATCCAGGCGGTGCGCGCGGTAGTGACGGCGTTAGCGGGACCCGCGACCGACGACAGCTGTCAGGTCACCGGCTCGGACCTGCCACCGCGGCCCGCGCACCGCGCGCGGTCAGCGCGGCGGCCAGCCCGACGCGTCCACTGATGTGAAGCTTGCGGTAGGTATTGGTCAGGTGCAGCTCGACGGTCTTCGGCGTGACGAACAGTGACTCGGCGATGTCGCGATTGGACATGCCCGTCGCCGCCAGTTCGGCGACGCGCCGCTCACTGGTCGTCAGCACGACCGCGGCGCCGGGCTGCACCGCCGGCCGGCCGCCGAGCGTGGCCAGCACCGCGTCGACCCGCGCGAGCAACGGCGGGCAGTCGCACTGAGCGGCGAGCTCGGCGGCGGTGTCGAGCAGCTCCCGCGCCCAGCCACGTTGGCCGCGCTCGGACGCGGCGGCCGCCAGGTCCACCAGAGCCTTGGCGTACTCCAGCCGGGCCAGCGACCCGGCCAGCACGTCAACGGCCTCGGTCAGGAGCTCGAACCCGTCATATGGACCGAGGACGACGCCCGCCACCCGCAGCGCCCGGCCGATGGGTCGGGGCGCACCCCAACGGCGGGCCACGTCCACCTCCGCCAGCGCCAGCTCGGCCGCCTCGTCGACACGGCCGAGCTGCCGCAGCGTCCGCGCGGCCTCCGTACGCCACGGCATGATCGCGGGGTTGTCCCCGCCGAACCAGCCGAAAAGCCGGCCGGCGTCGAGCGCCGCCGCCTGCGCGCGCTCGCCGCCCACCGTCCGACGGAGCAGCCGGGCACGGGTGTCGGCGTAGAAGTACATGGGGCCGCCGCGCGGCGGCTCCTCCGGCAGGCCGGCCCACGCCAGCGCCGCCCGCGCGCCCGGCAGGTCACCGCGTTCGGCCAGAATGTCCGCGAGGAACGGCCCCACGAAGGGCCGTCCCAGGCGTACCCCGGAACGTTCGACCGCCTCGACCGCCGACCGCGCCTCCCGTTCGGCGTCGGCGAGGTTGCCCCGCCACAGTTCATCCAGCGCGGCGAACGCGTGCACGGGTCCGTACGCGCGCACGCTGCCCTGCCGGTAGACCTCCCTGCGGGCGTGGTCGATGCTGGCGGCGGCCCGTTCGTTCTCCGCGGCCAGCAGCGCCAGCCAGCCACAGACGAGTGGGCTGTCGCCGGTGCCCTGCCGCACGAGCAGACCGTCGGAGAGCCCGCGGACGGCGAGCGCGGCGGCTTCCGGGCGCGCTTCGAACGCGGCGCGCAGCGCCAGCACGCAGTCCAGCGCGCGGTCACCCACGGTGGGCGGCGATCCGTTGGTAGCCTGCTGTGTGACCTCGTCCATCAGGTGCAGCTGGTCCGGCTCGACCACGGTCACGTTCACCAGGTACGCGTCGAGCGCGCTGCCCAGCCCGGTCAGTCCCGGCGAGCCGTCCGCCTCGGCGAGCGCTGCCCGCGCCTGCCGCCACGCCCCCACCGCGCCGGCGATGTCGCCCTGGAACAGCCGTGCCTCGCCGAGCCGGAGCCCGATCGTGGCGCGGCCGGCGGCCGACGGCTCCAGGGCGAGCGCCTGCTCCCCGTACCGGGCAGCGGCCGCCACATCGGTGTGCATCGCGACGTCGGCGAGCTGGTCCAGCAGCGGGGCGCGCGTACCGGCATCGGTGACCTCGGACAGCGCGCGGCCCAGGTAGGTATGGGCGACGTCCGGTGCGCCGCGACCCAACGCCGTCTCGGCAGCACGCCGCAGATGGCCGACCGCGTCGGGCGCCTCCGTCGGCGGTACCCGCAGAATGTGTGCCGCGACGAGTTCCGGCTCCGCTCCCACCGACGCCAGATGCACCGCGGCGGCGCGGTGGCCACGCGTGCGACCCTCAGGGCCCAGGTGCTCGTAGGCGGAGGCGCGCAGCAACTGGTGCGGATAGCTCAGCCGCCCGGTGTCCGTGGAGCGCGCCAGCAGCTGGCCACGCACCAGCGGATCCGCGGCGAAGGCCGCCGTCTCGACCGTCACTCCGGCAACCGCCGCAACGGTCGGCAGATCCGACTCCTCGCTGAGCAGTGCGACCGCGTGCGCCACCGCCACCACCTCGGGCGCAAGCGCGTCCAGCCGGGCGGCGACCCGGGAGACGAGGGCCGGTAACCGCACCCCGCCGACCCCGTCGGCGTTCGCGGCGACCGGCTCGATGTGCTGCTCGATGCAACCGCGGGCCAGCTCCGTGAGCAGGAGCGGATTTCCGCCCGTGGACTGGTGACACGCGGTCACGAAGGCGTCGTCGGGCCTGGTGCCGAAGATGGCGCCGAGGACGGCGCCCGCTCCACGCGGTCTCAGCGGCTGGGGTCGCAGGAACGTCGTCGCGGGCTGGTGCAGGATCTCGGTCAGCGCGTCGGGCGCCGGGGCGCCGGAGGTCAGCGCCAGGATCAGGGTGAGCGGCAGTCCGTCCAGACGCGGTTGCAGGTAGGCCAGCAGGCGAAGCGTCGGCCGGTCGACGTGTTGGAGGTCGTCGATGAGGACGGCCAGGGGGCCCTCGGCACACGCGTTGACCACCAGCCGGTACAGCCCATGCAACACGGCGAGATCGCCGACCGGAGCGGTGGCGCCGACCCGGAACACCGACGCGGCCTGAGCGGCGGCTCCGGTCAGCAGGTCAGGTCGGCACGGGCCGGCCGCCTCCGTGGCGAGCATGGGCTCGAAAAGCTGGCGCACCACGCCGTACGCGAAGTCTTTCTCCAGAGAGGAACCGCGGGCCAGGACGACGCGGCGCCCACGCAACCGCAGCTGGTCGCGCAGCTCGGCGAGGAGTCGGGTCTTGCCGATCCCGGCGGGACCCTCCAGCACAATGATCTTTCCGCCGGTGTCCGAGTTCGTCGCGAGGGCTGCGTCCGTGAGGTGGCCGAGGTGCTCCTCCCGCTCCTGCAGCGGCGGCTCAGTCACAGCGGGCGGCATCGATGCCATGCTACATCGACGTCACCGACAGCGAGCTGACCCCGCGCGGCGGCGCCGCGCGGGGTCAGCTCACTCGCCGTCGATCCTGGTCAGACCACCTGTGTCGGGAGCCAGCGGTCGGTCAGGTCGCCGAGGCCGAGTTCACCTCCGCTGTTGCGGCCCCAGCAGTACAGGGTGCTGTCGACGCGGATGCCGCAGGAGTGGTAGGTCCCCGGGGCAACCGACGCCCACTTCGCCTCGTTGCGCCACTGCGTCGGCGACACGCGGATCACCGTGTCGTTGAGGCCCAACTGGCCGGCATAGTTGCTGCCCCAGCAGAACCGGGTCCCGTCGGTCTTCAGCCCGCACGTCCTGTGGCTGGAGAAGTTCGGGGACGGCGACACGGACGCCCAGTTCGCCTGCGAACCCACCCGGGTCGGCAGGCTGCGGTCCTCTCTGTCGCCGACGCCGAGCTCGCCGTCATAGTTGGTGCCCCAGCAGTAGAGCTCGTGGGCGCGGTTGATGGCGCAGGTGTGGGCACTGCCGCCCTTGATGCTCGACCAGACGCCGTCCGCCGGGCCGGCCGGCGTCGGGCTGTTGCGCTGTTCCGTGTCACCCAAGCCGAGCCGACCGTGGTTGTTGTTGCCCCAGCAGTACCGGGCGCCGGTCAGCTTGAGAGCACAGGTGTGCATGCTGCCCGCGCTCACTGAGAGCCAGTCGCTGTCGGTGCCCACACGGGTCGGGGTCGTGACGATGTTGTTCTCATTGCCATGGCCGAGCTGGCCCCAGTCGTTGGCGCCCCAGCAGTAGAGGGCATGGTTGGCGATGCCGCACGTGTGCTCGCTGCCCATTGACAGAACGTCCCAGCTGATGCCGCCCTTCAGCTCCGTGGGAGTGGTCACCCACACCGCGGAGCTGTTCACACCCAGCGTGCCGTTGTAGTTCGAACCCCAGCAGTACGCGCGACCGGAGGTGTTGGTCGCGCACACGGAGTAGGTGTTCACGGTCAGCTGGACCCAGGCGTAGCTCGTGCCGACCCGGGTCGGTCGGTCGCGCCGGTCGGTGTCGCCGACGCCGAGGTTGCCGTGGTCATTGATGCCCCAGCACCACAGCGATCCCCCGGCCTGGATGCCGCAGGTGAACGCGTGGCCGGTGCCGATCTGCCACCAGGTCGGCGCGGCCGCGGCGGCCGGGCCCGCCCCGGAGATCATCGCTACGACTCCCGTGACGACCGCGACAAGGGCGGCGCTGCCGCGCGCGAGCAGTCGCCGCCACCGGCGCGGCCGGCTGTGCTGGTCGGTGTTGTGCACGTCGCATCCCTTCGATCTGTTGACGTGCACCGACCGTATGAGCCCCCAACACCGCCGGTTGGACCACTCCTGGCACAGATCGGCCGCACCAGTCGAGTGCCGGGGCGGACGGGCATCGCGTAGCTGGACACCATGGACCATGCTCAGGTGGTCTGACGTTGCCCGGCCGGTCCGGCCAACCCGTCCGGGCTACCGGGGCAACGTCACCCCCCGATCCGGCGCTGGCGGCCGGGGAGCGTCGGCGCGACCGAGGCGACCGCCCAGCCGGGCAGCGTGAGGTCGATGTCGAGGACGCCGTCGTCGCCGACGGTCAGCGGGGCGCGGTGGAGGCCGTCGGCGACGTGGCGCAGCTCGGCGGTCTGTTCCCGCGTGATGTTGAGCGGGGCGCCCATCTGGTACCAGGCCTCGGCGACGTTCCCGTGCTCCCAGTCGAGGATCTCCACGGTGAGTTCGGTGCCCGGGCGCAGCCCCTCGACCCGGTGCCGGACGCGGCGCTCGGGGCCCATCCCGGCGAGGGCTCGCGTCTCGGCGTAGCTGTTGCGGGACGCGAGCCCCGTCGTGCCCATCTCGGCGGGGTAGTTGTAGAAGATGGCCGACACGTCACCCGTCGCGGACGAGCGGGTGATGG
Source organism: Luedemannella flava (assembly GCF_039528515.1). Lineage (NCBI taxonomy): Bacteria > Bacillati > Actinomycetota > Actinomycetes > Micromonosporales > Micromonosporaceae > Luedemannella > Luedemannella flava. Next base: position 107,914 of record NZ_BAAALT010000076.1, on the reverse strand, counting down.
CGCCGTCGGGCAGCTCGGCCAGGAGGCGGTCACCGAGGCGGTGGAGCATGGCCATCGCGTGGAACGTCGGCTTGTGCAGGCCGTTCTCGTTGACGAACCCGAAGCCTCCGTGGAAGGGGCCGATGCCGCCGCCGCCCTCCTCGAACACGTCGGTGAAGGTCCAGTAGGAGATCGAGTCGGCCAGCGACGCGCCCTTGAGGAACGCCCGGACGATGTACGCGGCGGCGAAGAGCGTGTCGTGGATCGCGTCGCGGCTCGACGGCGAGGTCGACCACTCGGTGATGTGCAGCTCGGCGTCCGGGTAGGGGCTGTCCTTGATGATCTTACGCATCAGCCGCAGGTCGTCATAGGTGGCGTCCTTGTGACGCGTGATCGCGCTGACGTTGCCCAGCGAGTCCGCCGCGTAGTCGGTCGGGTACAGGTGCGTCGACAGGAAGTCGATGGGCACCCCCCGCTGCGCGCAGTACTCGATGAACTCGCGGATCCACACCGGCTGCCAGTCGAGCTCGTCCGGGTCGGCGGCTACCGCGGTCTCGACCTCGAGCGACCGGTCGTGCCACTCCCCGCCGTAGCGGGCGTCCGGGACGAACACGCTTGTCGACGGGCCACCGACCCGCAGCTGCGGGTCGATCGCCTTGATCGCCTGTGCGGTCGCCTCGTACAGCTCGAAGTACTGGGTGCGCGTTCCGGTCCAGAAGTTCGGCACGAGGTTCGGCTCGTTCCAGACCTCGAAGGGCCACTGCCGCACCTCGTCGATCCCGTACCGGTCGATCCAGTGCCGCACCGTCGTGTCGACCAGCTCGACCCAGCGACTCATCTCCTTCGGCGGGCTGCAGTGCGCCTTCCACCAGAAGAGGGTCTCGGTCTGTGTGGCGAGCCCACGGGGCATGAACCCGAGCTCGACGAACGGGCGGGCGCCGGCGTCGAGGATCGCGTCGAACACCTTGTCGACGTACGCGAAGGTGTAGACCGGCTCGGGCAGCGGCTGGTTCGGGCCGAAGCCGCCGCCGTAGTCCGTCCGGTACACGAACATGTCGTCGTGGAACAGGCCGTGGAAGCGCACGTAACGCGCGCCCAGCACCCCGACCGCCTCACGGAAGTGCGCCTGCCAGTCCGCCCGCAACGCCTCGTTCGCGCGGCCGGCACCGACGCACTCGTTCCACACGTGATGCAGCGGCACCTCGGCGGGTGCCTGTCCGTCGATCAGCAGGGCTGACGTCGCCTGCTCAGTCATGGACAGCTCCTTCGGTCTGTCGGTGGGTACCGGTGGTGTCGCTGACCCGGAACCAGTCCACGTCGACGTATCCCCCGGGCTCGGCGGTGGCGTAGTTGAAGATCGCGAACCGGTACCCGGTGAAGTGCGCGAGGTCGTACCGCATCCGCACGGTGTCGCCCAGCCTCGTCCAGTTGCCGCCGTCGTACGAGTACGCGAACCACGCCGTATCGACGGCGTCCCGGAAGTCGACGTCCGCGCGCAGGTAGACGACGTCCGCCCGCAGCGGCACCGGTGCACTGGTGAAGGCGATGACGCCGTCAACGCCCGCCCGGCGCATCACCAGGCTCCTGGTCCCGCCCTCCATCGTCACGGCGATGTACCCGTACGTGCGCTGGTAGGCGGAGATGCCTGCGACGTCCCCGTCCTTCATGTGGGAGACGTCCAGCGAGATGGTGCCGGAGCTCGTGGGTCCGAGCGTGCGTTGGGTGAGCGTGTTGCGCGCGTCGAGGATGCCCGACGCGACGCTGCCCGTGGTCAGCCGCAGGTGTCCGGGCCGCTCGGTGAGCGACCAGAACCGGTTGTCCGGGTTGTGGTTCCACTGCCACTGCAGCCCCAGGTTCGACCCGTTCCACGCGTTCTCGGCGGACTCAGTTAGGTGGTCCGTGTTCGCGGTGTTCCAGTGGCCCGCGCGCTCGCCGAGGTTGTCGAAGTCGTCCGAGGCGACCACGGCGGCCCCGTCACCAGGCGTCCGCGCGGGCGCTTGAGGATGGAGAGCGAACACCGGCCACCCGTCGTCGTCCCAGGTCACGCCGACGAGCTGAGGCGAACGACCCAGCGGGCCCTCGTCCTGGAACAGCATGGCGTACCACCGCCCGTCGGACGTCTGGACGACGCCACCCTGGGCCACGCCGGTTCCGGGTCGGCCCGCAACCGTCACGCCCTGGCTGAGCACGACCCTGCCCTCCCACACGCCGCCCGCCGACTGCGGCGTCAGTGACGTCGACCGCCACAGCACCTGCTGGCGAAGGCCACCCGACGGCCACTCGATCATGAAGACGTAGTAAAAATCCCCGATCCTGTACGCGTGAGCGCCCTCGGCGTTCAGGCCGCTGGTCTGGTCGACGTTGGCGTCGTCGACGAGCCGCGTCGCCGGGCCGTCCCACGCGAACGTCCCGTCGTCGTGCCGGCGCAGCCTGCGCAGGTCGATCGACCCGCCACCGTAGACAAGCCAGACGTCGTCGCCGTCGAACAGCAGCGACTGATCGTGGGCGTACCCGTCGAGCACCGACCTGCGCCACGGCCCGCGCTCGATGTCCGGAGTCGAGTAGATGTACGTCCGCTGCGTGGTGAGGCTGCCGACCGATACGTGGTAGGTCCCGTCATGGAACCTGATGCTCGCTGCCCAGCTGCCCTGGCCGTAGGCGTCCTGGCCGTTGCGCAGCGCCAGCGCGTCCGTGTCGTCGAGGATCGCCGCGGTGTACCCGGCGATGGACCAGTGCACCAGGTCGCTCGAGCGCATGATCGGGACGCTCGGCGCGAAGTACATCGTCGTGCTGACCATGTAGTAGCACCGGCCGTCGAAGACGACGTCCGGGTCGGGCACGTCAGCGAAGATGACCGGGTTCATCAGCGCAGCGCGAGCGCCACGGTGACGTAGGCGTGGGCGGGCAGGTCGACCTCGAGCCCGCGGGGGTGGGGGCGCACGCCGGCATGGTCGGTGGGGGCGACGGCGTCGAGCTGTCCGGGGGTGTTGTGCGCGTCGAGCGCGGTGGCGGTCAGCACCCGCGCGGTGTGCCCGACGACATCGCGGCCGCGCAGGTCCAGGACGAGGGTGCGGTCCGTCTCGGCGTCGAGGTTGGACAGCGAGACCAGGGCGGTGTCGCCCTTGACCGACGCGGACGCCGAGATCAGCGGCAGTTCGGTCGCGTCGACGGCGCGGGTCTCGACGTCGCGCAGGTGCACCGCGAGTGCGGCGGCGTCGTGGTGGCCGGTGTTCATGGCGAAGACGTGGTACGTCGGGGTGAGCACGAGCGCCCCGGTGTCGGGGTCGGTGAGGATCATGGCCTGCAGCACGTTGACGGTCTGGGCGATGTTCGCCATGACCACGCGCTCGGCGTGACGGTGGAACGCGTCGAAATGCACGGCGGCGACCAGGGCGTCGCGCAGCGTGTTCTGCTGGTACAGGAACCCGGGGTTGGTGCCCTTCTCCACGTTCCACCACGTGCCCCACTCGTCCACGACCAGGCCGACCTTGCGGTGCGGGTCGTAGCGGTCCATGACCGTGGAGTGCCGGGTGAGCAGCTCCTCCATGCGCCGGGCGCGGGCCATGGTCACGTACCACTCGTCGGTGCTGAACCCGGTGGCGTCACCCTTGTCCGACCACGACCCGGCCATCGTGTAGTAGTGCAGCGACACGGCCTGGAACGGGCCCGCCGACCCGGCCGGGTCCGCCGCCAGGTCGTCGAACGAGCGCAGCAGCGTCTCGGTCCAGTGCAGGTCGTCCCCGTTCGCGCCCGCCGCGATCCGGTACAGCAGGTTGCCGCCGTGGTTGCGGGTGTAGGTCGCGTACTGCCGGGCCAGCGAGGCGAACTGCTCGGCACGCAGGTTGCCGCCGCAGCCCCACGCCTCGTTGCCCAGGCCCCAGAACGGCACCCGCCACGGCTGCTCGCGCCCGTTCGCCCGCCGCAACGCCGCCATCGGTGAGTCGTCCGCCCGGGTCAGGTACTCCACCCAGTCCGACATCTCCGCCACCGACCCGGACCCCACGTTCCCCGACACGTACGGGTCCGCACCGAGCAGCTCGCACAGGTCCATGAACTCGTGCGTGCCGAACGCGTTGTCCTCCACCACGTCGCCCCAGTGCGAGTTGACCATCCGCGGGCGGCTCCCGCGCGGGCCGATGCCGTCACGCCAGTGGTAGTCGTCGGCGAAACAGCCGCCCGGCCAGCGCAGGTTCGGGATCGAGATCGCCCGTAACGCCTCGACCACGTCCGAGCGGATGCCCCGCACGTTCGCGACCGGCGAGTCCTCACCCACCCAGAACCCGCCGTAGATGCACCGCCCCAGGTGCTCGGCGAAGTGTCCGTACACGTGCCGGCTGATCGTGGCGCCGGGCAGGTCGAGGTCGATCACTGCGGTCGTGGTCGTCGTCATTGTCTTCCCATCAGTTGCGTGTTCCGTCATTGCGGGCCTCAGCGAGGAGCTCGCGGAAGCCAGACCCGCGTCGGGCCGGGGGCGCGGCTGCCCCAGGTCGAGAAGGGGATCGCTGTCACCGTGTGCTCGTCGCCGAGCTCGGTGGGCCCTACGCGCCACCGCGGGTGGAGCCACGCACCACGAGACGGACGGGCGTGACGACGTGCTCAGCCGGGCCGGTCCAGCCCGCCATCTGCCGGCGCAGCAGACCCACCGCGGTCTCAGCGACACCTTCATGGTTCGCGTCGACGGAAGTGAGGCCAGGCGGGACGAAGCTCGCCATGTCGATGTTGTCGAACCCGGCGAGCTGGACGTCGACGGGCACCCGAAGCCCGCTCTCTGCCAGGGCCGCGACGGCGCCGAGCGCGACGACGTCGGTGACGGCGAAGACGCCGTCGAAGGGCAGATCGGACGCGATGACGTGGCGCAGGGCATCACGTGCGGCCGCCGACGTGTAGGTGGAGACGGGCACCACATAGCGTGCGTCGACGTCGAGGCCGGCATCGCGAAATGCGCGCTCCCAGCCGATGCGGCGGTCCGACGACATCATGTGCGCGGTGTCGAACGTGCAGCCCAGCGCAAGGATGCGCCGCGAGCCGTGCTCGATCATGTGCGCCGTCGCAAGGCGGGCGCCCTCTTCGTTCGCCAGCCGCACGTGGTTGAAGCGGTCGGGCACGTCACGCTCGCCGAGCAGCACGATCGGCTTGGACGTACGCACGCGGTCCAACTGGTCGCGGTCGAGGCCGACGACGGACAGCAGGACGCCGTCGTAGAACTGGAGTCGCGCGACGCTCAGCGCCGCCATCTCATGCTCCGGGCTGGCGCTCGTCCGCTCAAGGACGAGGTGCCGCCCCTCAGCCTCGATCAGCGGCGCGATCTTGTCGGCGACCTCACCGAAGTAGTCGTGGAAGCTGGGCACGATGAAGGCGACGGTGTCGGTCCGTCCCGCGCGCAGGTGTCGCGCGGTCAGGTTGACCTCGTACCCCAGAGCCTCGACGGCGGCCATGACACGGGCACGCGTCGGCTCGTTGACCGGGAGGCGCTCGTTGAGGACGTTCGACACGGTCATGACCGAGACGCCCGCCTCACGGGCGACGTCCGCCATCCTCACCCTCGCCATGTGTATCCTCCTGTCCCCGACGTTCTGCCAGCCCAGCAACCTCTGACGAGACGCTCGCCGCCCGGCCACACCGCGGGGGCGCCGTTATATTATCGATAAAATGCCGCTTGGCAAGTGCGTCCACCGAGCCTGATGGGGCGAACTTCTGGTGACCCAGTGACGGGGTCCGGCGCCATCCCACGCCTACGGCGCCACCACGGTCACCGCTTCGCCGGCCTACAGCGACACCCTGCGCCTGATGCGCACCTGCCCGTCTCCGGGCACGTCGATGGTCACCTCACGCGTCGCCAAGGCGTGGAGCACCACGCGAACCCGTCGGCGGGGCGTCGTTCTGGAGGGTGTGGCGCATGCGGCTCCTTGCCTGTGGACCGAGACGTCGTCGTCTGGTGCGTACGCAGGGCTTGACGGCACGCGATCCCGTCTCTACTTTATCGCTAAAATCGCGACGAAATCGCGACGGGATGAGGACGCGAGCCCCGATCTCACGTCCGCAGCGCACGACGTCCGGCCACCACCGCCCGGACAGTTTTCTCAAAGGAGAGACATGAAGAGTCATTTCAGACTCGGCGTCCCACGCCGGGCCGGCAGGCGGCTCGCCGCGGCCGCCACGGCCACGGCACTCATCGCCCTGGCTGCCTGCTCGCCGGACACCGCGGACAGGGCGGACAAGTCGGGAACGCTGACCCCCAGCGACCCGACGGAGCTCTCGGTCTGGATCACGTCGGCCGAGCAGGCACCGGCACCCGACAACAAGATCACCAAGCTGCTCAAGGAGAAGCTCGGTGTCACCCTGAAGTACGAGATCGTCACGCCGGACAACGTGGACCAGAAGATCGGTGTCATGCTCGCGGGCGGTGAGTACCCCGACCTCATCGGCACCACCGACCTGAAGCTGCGTCTCCTGGAGGGCGGGGCTCTCCTGCGCCTGGACGACATGCTGGCCACCGGGGACTACCCCAACCTCGCCGAGTACGTCAAGGGCTACAAGAAGATGAGTTACTCGGGCGACGAGGTGGACAAGGGCCTGTACATCTTCCCGAACTACAACCGCTTCTACGGCGACATCACGGGCGGCACCTACTACGGTCCCGCGTTCTGGATCCAGAAGCGTGTGATCGCGGACGCCGGCTACCCGGACCTCAGCAACATGACGCTCGACCGCTACTTCCAGCTCATCTCGGACTACAAGGCGAAGCACCCCCAGACCGACGGCGCCCCGACCGTCGGCTTCGAGGTTCTGGCGTCCACGGGCCGTGAGTGGGGCATGACCAACCCGCCGGCGCTGCTGGCAGGCTCCCCGAACAACGGTGGCGTCATCGTCGACAGCGCGAACAACGCGACCATCTTCGCCGACAAGGACATCGCTAAGAACTTCTACAAGGTCCTCAACCAGCAGTACAACGCGGGTCTCGTCGACCCCGAGTCCTTCACCCTGACGTACGACCAGTACACCGCGAAGCTGGCCACCGGCGCCGTCCTCGGCATGCACGACCAGGGCTGGGACTTCGGGACCGCCACCCAGTCGCTGCAGAGCGCCGGCAAGGACGAGTACACCTACGTGCCCCTCATGCCCGTCTACCCCGGGGCGAAGCCCTACTACGCCGACCGCCCCGTCATGAACACCAACCAGGGGTTCGGCGTCTCGGTCTCCAGCAAGCAGCCGAAGAAGGCACTGAAGTTCCTCGACATCATGCTCAGCGAGGACTGGCAGAAGACGCTCTCCTGGGGCGTCGCGGGCGAGGACTACCAGGTCGGCGCCGACGGCGTCTTCTCCCGCACGGACCAGCAGCGGAAGAACTACAAGGACCTCACCTGGCGTGCCTCCAACCGTCTCCTCGCGCTGCTCGACGTGCTGCCCAAGCGCAACGGCAAGTTCTCCGACGGCAACGCCTACAGCCCCGACGACCAGCCCGCCGAGTTCTTCGCGACGCTGAGCGACTACGACAAGAAGTTCATGGAGAAGTACGGCAAGAAGACCTGGGTTGAGTTCATGAACCCGCAGCCGGAGAACCCCAAGTACTACCCGGCGTGGAACATCACGCTCACCGACAAAGCCAACCAGGTCAACCAGCAGCTGACCGACGCCAGCGTGCAGAACCTGCCGAAGATCATCGCCGGCAAGCCCGCCGACTTCGAGGCGAAATGGCAGGCCTACGTCGACGCCCTCCACAAGATCGACATCAAGGTGTACGAGGACGTCATCAACGCTGGCATCAAGCAGCGTCTGGCCGACTGGTAACAGTCCGCGAGCAATCGTGGTGGGGGGCGTGCGCCCCCCACCACGACGCGTTCTCGATTACCACCCACTGCTCCTGACGACGAGGTTGGACAGATGACGGACGCCACGGTCGGCACCCTTGTGACCGCCACCGGGCTCGAACCGGCCCCGGAGCCCGCGAGCAGTTCGCGTGCCCAGAACCGCAAGGCCCGAAAAAATGCAGCGAAGGATCCCAAGCGCAAGATCACCTGGGACAGGGTCTGGGCGCAGCGAGCCCTGCTCCTGATGGCCGTCCCGCTGCTGCTGTACCAGATCCTGTTCAAGTACGTCCCGGTCTACGGCTGGGCGATCGCCTTCCAGAACTTCAAGCCGGGTCGCGGCAGCATCTGGAACCAGAAGTGGGTCGGTCTCGACAACTTCGTCAACCTGTTCACCGGTGTCAACGGTGAGCAGTTCCGCCGGGTCGTGGTCAACACGCTGGGACAGTCGGTCCTGACCCTGATCGTCGGGACCTTCGGGGCCATCGTCCTGGCACTGCTGCTGAACGAGGTCAAGAACCAGCCGTTCAAGCGGATCATGCAGAACATCACGTACATGCCCCACTTCCTCAGCTGGGTGATCGTGGCGAGCCTGGCAGCGGTGGCGCTCTCGCTGCCCTCCTCCGGCGGGTTCATCAACCAGGCCCTCATGAACCTGCACCTCGTCGACCAGCCGGTCCTGTTCCTGACCGAGCCGAACTACTTCTGGCAGATCGTCGCCGGGACGAGCCTGTGGAAGGAGCTGGGCTGGAACACGATCCTCTACCTGGCCGCGATCACCGCGATCGACCCGGGCCTGTACGAGGCCGCCGAGGTCGACGGAGCAGGCCGCTATCGCAAGATGTTCAGCATCACGCTCCCGGGCATCATGCCCACGATCGTCGTGCTGCTCGTCATCAACAGCGGCTGGATCCTGTCCACGAACTTCGAGTTGCCGTACTTCCTCGGCAACGGCCTGGTCGCCGAGAGGGCCCAGACCATCGACGTCTTCGTGCTGCACTATGGCTACCAGCTGGGCAACTACAGCCTCGCCGTCGTCGCGGGCATCTTCAAGACCATCGTCGCCATCATCCTGGTGGGCTCAGCGAACCTAGCGGCCAAGCGCCTCAACCAAGAGACGCTGGTCTAGGAGGACTTCATGTCAAGCACCCTTGTCGCGAAGCCTCCGGCGCGGCGCACATCACGAAACAGTTCACCGCGTCACAAGTGGACGATCGAGCGGATCATCTTCACGACGCTCAACACGACCTTCCTGCTGGCCCTCGCGGCGCTCATGATCTACCCGCTGCTGAACACGCTCGCCATCTCCCTGAACGACGGCTCGGACGCCGTCCGTGGCGGGATCGGCATCTGGCCTCGGGTCTTCTCGCTGCAGAACTACAAGGTCGTGTTCAATATGCACACGATCTACCAGGCGTTCTTCATAAGCGTCCTGAAGACGGTCGTGGTGGTGGCGACAAACCTGTTCTTCACCTCGATGCTCGCCTACGCGCTCAGCCGCAAGGATTTCATCTTCCGCCGCTCGATCACGCTGATCTTCGTGCTGACGATGTACTTCGACGCCGGGCTGATCCCCAACTACCTGCTCATCAAGGACCTGGGCATGCTGAACAGCTTCCAGGCCTACTGGGTGCCGACGATCATCAGCGCGTTCAACCTGATCATCCTGCGCACGTACATGAAGTCGATCCCCGACGAGATCTACGAGTCGGCACGAATGGACGGCGCGGGCGAGTTCCGCACGTGGTGGCAGATCGTGATGCCGCTGTGCAAGCCCACGCTGGCCGTGGTGGGTCTGTTCGTGGCCGTCGGCAGCTGGAACTCCTGGCTGGACACCCTGCTCTACAACTCGGGCGATCCGGCGTTGACCACCCTGCAGTACGAGCTGCAGAAGCTGCTGGCGAACTCGATGAACGCCGGCGTGAACGTCGCGAGCTCCGCGGGCAACGCGGCCGGGGCACACGGCGGGCAGATCACCACACCGATCGCGCTGCGGTCGGCGATCGCCATGGTGGCGGCCGTCCCCATCCTGTTCGTCTACCCGTTCCTGCAGAAGCACTTCGTGTCCGGTCTCATGATCGGCTCCGTGAAGGGCTGATGGCGTCGGCCTCCCGCACACGCGGGAGCCCCCCCGTCCTCAGGACCCGCAACTCCGCACCGAGAGGCACCGATCATCTTCCGCTTCAACCCCGCGTCGCGACTGTGGCGCATCCTGGACTCGCTCGGCTCCGTCATCGTGATCAGCCTGTTGTGGCTCGTGAGCCTCGGCCTTGTCGTGACGGCGGGAGCGGGAACGGTTGTCGCCTACGAGCTTTGCCGCCGGTACGTCCTGGGCAAGGACGCAGGCCCCTGGGCCATCGCCACGAAGGCGTTGCGGCAGAGCTGGAGGCAGGCGACCGTCATCGGCCTGCTGGCCGCCCTGGTCGCGGCCGTCGGCATCCTCACGCTCTCCTACCTGCCCACTCTCGGGCTGGCCGAGGTCTGGGTGCCGCTCATGGTCGCCGGACTTTTCCTCCTGGTCCTGGTCTTCTGGTGCCTCCCCCTCGTAGCCCGCTTCACCAACCCCACCTGGCGCCAGGTGCGCAACGGGCTCACGTTGGGGCTGACGACGCCCAGCCTGACGTTCCTGCTCGGGATCGCCGTGGTCCTCGGGGGCGTCGCCATCTGGAACTTCATGCCCGCGGTGTTCGTGGTGCCCGGCCTGCTCCTCCTGTGGTGGTGCTACCTGCTCGAGCGGTTCTTCGTCGCCCGGGGGTACGTGCAACCGGAGCCGAAGGAGGCGGAGGTCTGACGCTCTCCAGCCATGGACCTGAGTTGTCTCGGGGTGAGGCTCCGTCAAGGGGTAACCGTAGGCGCGCACAGCCATGCGGCAGTCCGTCGTTGGCTTTCGTGCGCTCAATCGCGGCCACCGCTGGGTGCTACGTCGACACGGTCGTTGAAAGGAGTAGCCGTGGAGATCCTGAAGGACTACATCCTCGGCGACACGATCGCCCGCTACCTGCAGCCTGGTCCGGGCGAGCCTGTGGGATTGACGCTCTTCCCGGCCGCAATGGCAGGCCAGATCGCCGAGAAGTCGTCTGCCCTCGACTCGCTCGTCCAGATCAAGACCGTCGGTGACACATACCCGGGCGGTTCGGCCGGTCGTTCGTTGCGCAACGGTGGCACCGTCGCCACGCTCACCCTCGAGTCGCAGCGCGAGGACAGGACCGATGCCGGTGTCACGGTCGTGACCCTCCTGCGCACGCACCAAGGGTGCCTCGTCGAACACCATCTGCGGTGGCAATCGGGCGCAGCCGGCATTGGTGCTCACGCAGATCGAGAAAGTCTAAATTGAGATCATCAATGGTGAGCAGCGCTCCTACTTTCCCCGTCCCTGAGGCTAAGGTTCCCGGCGTGGAGCTGCACGTCGCGAAGTCTGGTTCCGACACCGCCGCCGGAACCGCGGAGGCCCCCCTGCTCACGATCGGTGCCGCCGCGGCGCTGGCCCAGCCGGGGGACACCGTCGTCGTGCACGAAGGCGTGTACCGCGAGTGGGTGAACCCGCCGCGCGGCGGTACGGCTGCCGCGCCGATCACCTACCAGGCTGCGCTGGGCGCGGACGGCCTGTTCGAGACGGTGACGATCTCGGGTGCCGAGGTGATCGCCGACTGGCATCCGCACGCGGGCCCGGCCGGCCGGGTCTGGGTGGCGACGGTGCCGAACTCCCTGTTCGGGTCGCGCAACCCGTACCGCGAACGCATCGGTGGGGACTGGTTCTTCGACCAGGTCAACACCTGGCACACGGGCGAGGTGTATCTCGACGGCACGTCGTTGTACGAGTCGCAGACCTTGGCCGGCGTCGAGCACCCCGAGGTCACCGTGGACTCGTTCGACCAGGCGGGCTCGCTGCTTACCTGGTACTGCGAGGTGGGCGACGACGTCACCACGATCTGGGCGAACTTCGGGGGCGCCGACCCGGCGGAGCACCAGATCGAGATCAACGCGCGCACGTTCGTCTTCTGGCCCGCCGCCACGGGCATCGACCACATCACGGTGCGCGGCTTCACCCTGACAAAGGCCGCCACGCAGTGGGCGCCGCCCACGGCGCTGCAGGAGGGCCTGATCGGCCCGCACTGGTCGAAGGGCTGGGTGATCGAGGACAACACCATCACCGACTCGAAGAACGTCGGCGTCTCGCTGGGCAAAGAGGCCAGCACCGGGCAGAACGAGGCGGCCGCAGGCCCGAAGGGCGCCAAGGGCGGCACCCAGCGCGAGCGCGAGGTGATCCAGCGGGCGCTCGCCCTGCGCGGGCCCGCCGCGGGCGAGCCGCACCCGTGGGACTCCGACCACGTCGGCTCCCACACGGTGCGCCGCAACACGATCCGGGACTGCGAGCAGGCCGGCATCGTCGGGCACCTGGGGGCGGCGTTCTCGACCATCAGCGACAACCACATCTCCCGCATCCACGTGAAGCGACAGTGGCACGGCGCCGAGGTGGCCGGCATCAAGCTGCATGCCGCGATCGACACCGTGATCAGCGGAAACACCATCCATCACACGCACCGGGCCCTGTGGCTCGACTGGCAGGCCCAGGGCACCCTGGTACGGCGCAACGTCTTCTACGCCTCCACCGCCGAGGACTTCATGGTCGAGGTCTGCCACGGCCCGTACCTCGTGGACTCGAACCTCTTCCTGTCGCCGTGGGCGGTCAAGGACATGTCCACCGGCGGCGCCTACGTGCACAACTACATCGTGGGTCGCATCGCGAACTGCACCGAGCACCAGCGGTACACCCCGTACCACCTGCCGCACTCCACAGCCGTCTACGGAGTCTCGAACATCCTCGGTGGAGACAACCGGTTCTACAACAACGTCTTCGTCGGCGACCGGGCGCGCGCCGAGCACACCGAACCGCAGTCGGAGCCGACGCTCGCGAGCTTCTGGTCCGGCGCGATCGACATGGACGGCGTGCCCGGGCAGGCCACCTTCGTGCCGACCCCGGTGGGCACCTCGCAGTACGACGCCTACCCCACGGCAAAGGAGTACCCGAACGAGGACGGCAGCGCGCTGGCCGGGCCGCGCCTCCCGGTCTGGGTCGAGGGCAACCTCTACGCGGAGGGCGCCGAGCCGTTCCGCGCGGAACCCACCGCCATCATCACAGGCGCATCACCCGTACGGGTCGAGGTGCTCGACGCCGCGGCCGGCACCCTTCGCGTCGAGGTGGCCCACCCGGGCGGTACCCACGTGGTCGCCCCGGTGACCACCGAGCGCCTCGGCACCAGCTACCAAGCCGAGATGGGCTACACCAACCCCGACGGGTCTGATCTGGACCTGAGCGCCGACATCGGCGGGATGCCCCGAGGTGAGGTTGTGCCCGGGCCGTTCGCCGCATCGGCGCCCGTCACCCGGATACTCACCGCGCCAGAACCGGCGGGTCGGCGCTAGTACCGCTACGGGAGTTATGGCGGGTAGCCGCGTCGGGCCCAGTGGCTGGTACGGTACGGCCCGACACCATCCTGCGCTGGCACCGGGACCTCCTGGTTGCCATCGCCGTCGTCCCGGACGAACAGCTCAGCGGTGTCAAAGTCCAGGACCTGCCCAACCTCCAGGTTGGGCAGCGTCGCGCCAACTACCGTAGGCACTGCGGAGCCCTTTTCCGCGTACACGTCAACGTTGGGGAACCACGCCGGCTCGGCGAATTCGCCGACGCGATCGCCTCGGGCGGCATCCTCCACGAGTAGCAACATGCAACCCGCACGGATGACATCGCCTGTCAGATTGTGCGGTCACGGCCGAAGTCGCCCGCATCATCATCGAATCCGATGGATCAATTGCCACTTAGGATCAGTTGAAGTCGTCACGTCGACTTGCTTCAATGTATCTAACATCCATTGCGTGAGCTGGCCTTCAACGCGTCTCCACCATCTCGGGGGGCAATGATGTTCAAACGCTCAACCGTCCTCGCAGTAGCCATCCCGCTCGCCGTCGCCCTGGGGGCCGGCCTGGCTCCCGCTGCAGCCTCGGCCAACGTCCCCGTGCCGGCCGTGGCCGCCGCCGACACCACACCGCCAAGTGTCCCGACCAACCTCCGCGCCCTCGTCAACTGCACGCTCCAAGTGACGCTGACGTGGGACGCCTCGACGGACGACGTCGGCGTCACCGGCTACGACATCTACCGATCCACGCTCACGGGCACGCCCGCGCTGATCGCCACCGCCGCCGCCACGACCTTTACCGAGAAGATCGTCGGACCCGCTTACTACGACGTCCGCGCCCGCGACGCCGCCGGCAACGTGTCCGCGCCGTCGGAGCGCAGGCTCGTAACCTTCCCGCCGGGGTGTAGCCCCACTCCGCCGGCGACAACCGCGCCGGGCTCGCCCGCCTGCTCCGCGACCGCCGCGCTCAACATCTGGACCGGCGGCTTCCAAGGCCAGGTGACCGTGAAGAACACAGGTACCAACACGACGACATCGTGGACCGTGACGCTCAGCCTGCCGAGCGGCGCGATCATCACCCAACTGTGGGGTGGGCGCACGGACAGCAAGGCCAGCCCGTACATCATCAGGAACGAGACCTACAACGGCGTACTGGCGCCGAACGCATCGACCACGTTCGGTTTCGTGGGCACCTGGACGGGCGGCGGTGGCGGCACCTTGGCCACGTGCACCCGCACCCCCTGAGCTCAACCAGCGGCGCGACTACCGTCACCACCCGACGTGGTGACGGTAGTCGCGTTCAGGCGACTTCGTAGACCGTGTTCGGGTGGTCGCAAGCGCACAGCGTACGGACGATGATCGGTTCGACCCGACCCATTCGAAACGGTGACCCTTGCCGGCCAACGGATATGTCCTCGCGGTCATCGACCACGCCACCCGCCGGGTTCGGATTCTGGGTGCCACCCGGGCACGGTTCCTGATCCCTGACCGGGACGGCAAGTGCCCGGCGATGTTTGGCACACGATCCGCGCCGCTGCTCACCCTTAATGGGGCCAGCCGAGGAGTCGGGCACCGAGTACGGCGGTGTGCAGGGTGAACCGTTGGGTGGGTTCGTTGGGGTGGTAGCCGGTGAGTGCGTGGATGCGCTCGAGGCGGTAGGTGACGGCGCGTACGGATAGGTGCATGTGGCGGGCTGTTGCGGTGTGGTTGCCCTGGTTGTCGAAGAGGACGGTGAGGGTGTCGAGATAGGGCTGGGCGCCGCCGCGGGCGTGTTGTAGTGGGCCGAGGACGGTGGTGACGAGGTCGGTGATGGCGTCGCGGTCGCGAAGGAGTACGGGGAAGACGAGCAGGTCGGCGGCGTTGAGGATCGGGGTGGTGAAGCCGAGCTTGTCGGCGAGGTCGAGGGTGTTGCGGGCTTCGTCGAGGGAGGTGGCGATGCCGTTGATGCCTGGGTGTGCGCGGCCGACGCCGATCTGCCAGGTGTTGGTGCCGAGGCGGGTGAGTAGGTGGTGGGCGAGTTCGGCGGGTAGTCCGCGAAGGCCGCTGGTGCTGATGCAGATGAGTTGACCGTCGCGCAGGGTGGTGAGGGTGTTTCCGGCGCCGTAGCGGGAGGCCAGGGCCGCGTCGATGTCGCGGATTGTGGTGTCGGTGAACGCTGGGCTGGAGGCCACGGTGACAACATGGCTGCCGGAAAGGCGGATGCCGTAGCGGTGGGCGCGTTCGGCGAGGTGTCCGGGGTCGGCGCGTCCGGTGAGTAGGTCGTTGACGAATCCGGTGCGTTGTTCGTCATGGTCGGCCAGATGACGGCGGATATGGTCGTGAAAGCCGGCGGTGGTGGTGTTGATGACGTCGGTCAGTGTGCGGAGCAGGTCCGTGGCGTGGGCGTGCACGGCGGTGGGGGTCTCGTCGGGCTGTGGGCTGCGCCGGGTCCACATGGTGGTGGCTGCGCTGAGCATGGCCGTCACGAGGTCGTCGAGGCTGTCGGTCGCGTCGGCGGCGCTGCGACCGAGGATGGTCGCCTGTCGCTCGCGGTGGGCCCCGGGTGGCAGCAGCAGCAACGCCTCGCACTGCTCGGTGAGTTCCTCGGGATGATTGCTCATCGGGTCTTCCTTGGCGAGCGGTGGCCACCGCCGTGCGGTGGCGGCCACCTGCAGGTGGGTTAGACGCCGACGTCGCGTCGGTTGAACAGGATCACTCCGGTGAGGGCGGTGGTGATGCCGATCCCGGCGAGCAGCAGCAGGGCTCCGGGGTGCCAGCCGGTGTGTAGTGGGTCGGTGCCGATGAAGTAGTAGAACGGTGAGGCGTATTTGAGCCAGGTCGCGTTGTCGCTGAGGTTGGACAGGGCGTTGGCCATGTAGGTGGCCACGGCGAGCACGCCGGTGACGGCCAGGACAGCGCCGCGTTTGCCGGTGAGGGCGCCGGTGAGGAAGGCGATGCCGGCGAAACACCAGGCCAGCAGGAGCAGGCCGACACAGGCGGCGGCGACGTTGCCGGCGGGGACGTCCATGCCGATCGCCGGGACGAGCACGCTGAGCACGATCCATGGCATGACAGCTACCAGGGTGATCGCGGCCGCGGCGGCTACCAGCCGCTGAACGGCGAACGCGGTACGTGAGAGCGGGTTGGCCAGCAGCAGCTCCATGCCGCCGTCCTCTTCGGGGCGGGCGATGGTGCGGGCGGCCAGGGTGACCGCGCACATGAGGACCAGCAGCGGCCCGACGAGGGAGAAGACGGTGGCCTGCAGGTAGCCGGCCGGGGACAGCATGTCGGCAATGCCGAGGAAGTCCAGCATGCCCTTGGGCAAGGCGTTCTGCTTGAGCTCGGCGGCGCCCTGGAACTGGCTGTAGAAGCCGGTGTAGATCGCGGTGAACACGCCGACACCGAGCGCCCAGCCGATGATGGCGCGGCGGTCGTCGCGCCAGGTCTTACGCACCAGCGGCGGCAGCATCGCTCGTACCCTCCCCGGTGTAGTAGTAGGACAGGAACGTCTCTTCCAGGTCAGGCTCGGCCGAGAGCAGGTCGATGACCTCGTGTCGGGCAGCCGCCTTGATCAGCGGATCGAGGCGGCCGTCGACGGTGCAGCGCAGCACTGGTCCGGCGACCTCCACTCCGGTCACGCCCGGTAGGCCGGTGAACTCCGAGGCGTGCACCGGGTCACCGAAGTGGATCTCGACCGAGCGGACGGCCCGACGGCCCAGCGACTCGACCTTCTCCACGGCGGCCAACTGCCCGTTGCGGACGATCGCGACCCGGTCGGCGGCCGACTGGACCTCGGCGAGTACGTGAGACGACATGAACACGGTCTGGCCGGCGTCGCGCGCCTCGCGGACCATGGCGAGGAACTCCTGCTGCATGAGCGGGTCCAGGCCGCTGGTCGGCTCGTCGAGGATCAGCAGCGCCGGCTGGTGCATGAACGCCTGCACCAGCCCGACCTTCTGCTTGTTGCCCTTCGACATGGCCCGCACCGGACGGGACAGGTCGAGGTCGAGGCGCTCGGCCAGGCTGGTGACGGCAGTCCACGGCACGTCGCCGCGCGCGTCGGCGAAGAAGCGCAGCAGGTCGGCGGCTGTCTCGCGGCCGGGAAAGGCGAGTTCGCCGGGCAGGTAGCCGATCTGGCGGTGCAGGGTGGCCTTGTCCCGGCGCGGGTCCATGCCCAGGATGCGGGCGTGGCCCCGGTCGGGGCGCAGGAAGTCCAGTAGTAGCCGGATGGTGGTGGTCTTCCCGGCGCCGTTGGGACCGAGGAATCCCATCACCTCGCCGGTGCGGACGTCGAGGTTGAGTTTTTCGATGCCGCGCT
This sequence comes from Luedemannella flava, assembly GCF_039528515.1. Lineage (NCBI taxonomy): Bacteria > Bacillati > Actinomycetota > Actinomycetes > Micromonosporales > Micromonosporaceae > Luedemannella > Luedemannella flava. The sequence goes on along the minus strand of NZ_BAAALT010000076.1, from coordinate 90,419 downwards.
GGGAGCCGTAGAACTTGGTCAAGTCCTCGGTCAGCACGGCGGTATCGCTGGTCATGCCGTACAGCATCGGTCCGCTCCTGCTGTGGTTCTAGGTCGACGCGCGGACGACTACCACGTAATGATCTTGCTGGGCTTCGGCAATTCGCCAGTTCACGCCGCGCCTGAGCTCAGCCGGCAAGCAGCAGCGGCACCGTAAGCGCGTACGCCGCGAGCAGGGCCGCGCCCTCCACCCGGGTCAGTGCGAGGCCGCGACGTAGCAGTGCCCACGCCAGTGCCCCGGTCAGGATCATCGTGAGGATGAGTGCGACGCCGGCGGCGGGGACGGCGCCGGGGGCGGCGAAGGCGACCACGGCGCCGCCGGCGAGGCTGTTGAACAGGTTCGACCCGAACAGGTTGCCGACCACGAGGTCGGATTCGCCGCGCCGCTGCGCTTGGATCGTGGTGACCAGTTCCGGCAGGGAGGTGCCCAACGCGACGAGCGTGAACCCGATGATCAGTTGTGGTACGCCCAGGTCCGTGGCGATAGCCGAGGCGTTGGCGACCAGTAGCTGTGCACCGGCCAGGACGCCGGCAAGCCCGAGCACGGCGCGGACCGGCTCGAACCATGCGGGCGGTCGCCACCGCACGCGCTCGGCGCGCGCGGTGAGCATGGCGGGGCCTTCACCGGTTTCGGGGTCGCCCTCGGTGTGTTCCACGGCCTGTTCGGCCAGTTCGGCGTTGCGGCCCTCCCCCGCCCAGCGCACCAGCAGCCACAGTGCGCCAATGGCGGCGGCCACGAGGACCATGCCGCTGATCACGGTCAGTCCGAGCCAGGCGAGAAGCCCGAACAGGATCACCGCCGCGACAGCCAGCGGCACCTCGCGGCGGATGACCGTGGATGCGACGGCGACTCGGGCGATCAGGGCGGCTACGCCGAGGATGAGGGTCAGGTTGAGGATGTTCGAGCCGGTGATGTTGCCCAGTGCGATACCAGCGTCGCCGCGGGCGGCGGCCACACCTGACACGAGGAACTCCGGTGCCGAGGTGCCCAGCCCGATCACGACGACGCCGACCACGACAGGGCTGATCCGCATGCGCGCGGCCAGCCGCGACGAGCCCAGAACGAGATGGTCAGCAGCCACGGTGAGCAGCGCGAGACCGGCGAGGGCGAGCAGGATTTGAATCGTCAAGGCGTGCTCCACGGCAGGATCCGGCAAACATCACTTTGCCGACCAGGCTTCCCGGCACACCGGCGCACAACATACCCCACGCCCACCAACAAGGGGAACCGGCGAGACTGGAGGATCAGTTGGCGTGATCAGCACGCTGCCACCAGCGGGCCGTCGCTGACACACAGATGCCCGCGACGAGCGCGACGGTGGCGTATCCGAACGCGGTGGGCCGGTCCTGGTCGCCGGTGATCCCGGCGTGCATGGCCGGCACGGAGAACGCGAACCAGGGTCCGTACCCGAGGGCGGCGACGATCTGGGCGGTGAACAGCACCGCGAACAGCACCCCCACGGCGGCCAGGTAGCCGCGTCCGATGCTGGCGGCCAGGCCCAGGACGGTCACCAGCGCCATCGTCAACGCCGCGGTGGCCACAACCCGGCCTGCCCCGGACGCACACACGCGCAACCCGAACCCGGGTATGCCCAACACCGTGCCTAGGGCGGTGCCGAGCGTGAACAGGAAGATGGTCAGCACGAGGCACCAGGCGGCGGCGATCGCGAATTTCGCGATCACGATGGTTGTCCGGCTGGTCGGTAGGGCGAGGAGATCCTTGGCGGTGTGATCGGCGAACTCCCGCCCGAACATCCACAGCACCACCATTCCGAAGATCAGGAATCCGCCGATGGCGACGGTCTGCGCCAGCAGCCCGTAGTACGACGGCCAGGTAGGTTCCAGCGTCGCGAGCTGCGCTTTCGCGCCGAGCAGACCGAGGTCGCGGGCTTTCAGGGGATGCAGCGAGATGAACATGAACAGCCCGCCCGCGGCCGCGCCGACGGTGATGGCCAGCACAGTGATCCACCACAGCCGTGACCGGACCAGTTTGATCCATTCGATGTGCAGGGCGGCGCTCATGGGTGCGTCTCCTGTCGGGTCAGGCGCAGGAACACCGTCTCGAGGTCGTCCTCTCGGATGGCCAGATGCGTCGGTGGGCAGCCGGCTGCCACGAGTACGGTGGCGATGCGGTCCGGGGATGTCACCGCGTCGTCGGCTGTGAGCGCGAGCAGCTGCCCGGCTGGTTGTGGCGGGTAGCCCGCTTCGGCCAGGATCCGGGCGGCCGCTCGCTGGTCGCGGGAGCCGATCTCCAGCCGGCGTCGGGCGTGCAGGGCAAGGTCGCTGGCGGCGATTTCGGTGATCATCTTGCCGTGGTGGATGATGCCGATGCGGGTGGCCAGCTTGGCGACCTCGGCCAGGATATGGCTGGAGAGCAGGATCGCGGCCCCGGCCGCCGCCAGGTCCTTGAGCAGCTGGCGGATCTCGGTGACACCGGCGGGGTCGAGTCCGTTGGCCGGTTCGTCGAGGATCAGCAGAGCCGGTTGGCCCAGCAGTGCTTTGGCCAGGCCGAGGCGCTGCTGGTTGCCCAGCGACAGCTCACGCGACCTGCGGTCGGCATAGGGCGTAAGGCCCAACCGCTCAACCGTCGTGTCGACGGTGTGGGCGGGCATGCGCTTGAGGCGTGCCATGACCGCGATGTTCTGGCGCACCGTCAGTTCCGGATAGGCGGCCGGGGTTTCGACCAGATAGCCGACCTTGGACCACAGGTGCCTCGCGGTGGGCGTGACCGGCTCGCCGAACAGGGACACCGATCCGGAGGTAGGGCTGATCATCGACAACAGCATCCTGATCGTCGTCGTCTTGCCGGCCCCGTTGAGCCCCAGCAACGCGTAGATCTCCCCGGCGGTCACGGTGAAGTCGACCCCGTCCACGGCGCGCACCGCACCGTAATGCTTCACCAGCTCCCGGACGGCGACCACCGGCGTTGGTGACGTCTGCATGGGTCCTCCCCCGTCAATGCGACGTAGCAGCCACAGGCTCCGAAACGGGTATCACGCAAAAGCGAAAAATCTTAGGTACAGATACGGCACGGCGAGCGCAACCGTGATCACGGCGACGATCAGTCCGTAGCGGGTGAACTGCCAGAACGAGATGGGCTTGCCGGCGCGGGCGGCGATGCCGAGGACCACCACGTTGGCTGAGGCGCCGACCGCGGTGGCGTTGCCGCCCAGGTCCGCTCCGATCGCGAGCGCCCACCACAGTGCCCGCGCCTGACCGCTGTCCGGGCCGGCGTCGACCATCTGGTCGACGATCGGGCTCATCGTGGCCACGTACGGGATGTTGTCGATGATCGCCGACAGTGCCGCCGATCCCCACAGCAGCACCATCGACCCCAGCCAGAGCCGGCCGTCGGTGGCGTCGATCGCCGCGCGCGCGACGGTGTCGACGACGCCGGTGTTGACCAGGGCGCCGACCATGACGAACAGGCCCGCGAAGAACACCAGGGTGGGCCACTCCACGTCGCGGGCCACCTCGGCCGCGTCCAGCCGGGACAGGCCGAGCAGCAGCAGCCCGCCGCAGACCGCCACGATGGACGGCTCGTAGTGCAGCACGTTGTGGGCCAGGAACGCGACGAGCACGACCGCCAGCACGATAAGGCTGACGATGAGCAGGCGCCGGTCGCGGATCGCGTCGCGTTCGCGCAGTGTGGCTATCTGGGCGGCGCGGTCGGGGTCGTAGCGGAACGCCGCCCGGAACAGCCACCGGCACAGCCCGAGGAACACGACCAGAACGCCGAGGACGAACGGCCCGAGGACGACCAGGAAGTCGGTGAACGTGAGCCCGGACCGGCTGGCGATGATGATGTTGGGTGGGTCGCCGACGAGGGTCGCGGCGCCGCCGATGTTGGACGCCAGCACCTCAGCGATGAGGAACGGCACCACCGGCACACCCAGCCGTTCACAGACCAGGAAGGTCACCGGCGCGACGAGCAGCACGGTCGTCACGTTGTCCAGTGCCGCGGAGACGACGGCGGTGACGAGGACGAGGATCACCATGACCCGGAACGGTCGGCCCTTGGCGCGCTTGGCCGCCCAGATCGCCAGGTACTCGAACACGCCGGTCCGTTTGAGTACCGCGACGATGAGCATCATGCCGACGAGCAGGAAGATGACGTTCCAGTCGACGCCGGCCTCGGGCGAGAAGAACGCGTGCTCGGCATCCGTGGCTCCCAGCAGCAGGACCACGACCGCACCGGCGAGCGCGGCGGCGACGCGGTGTACCCACTCGGTGGCGATGAAGACGTACACGGTGACGAACACCGCCACCGTGATCCACGACAGCGCGGTCACGAGGCGAGCATCCGGTCCAGCAACGCGTCCAGGGTGACCGCCCCGAGCATCGTCCGCCCGTCAACCACGGCCACGAGCGGGCTGCGGGTGCGGGCCATGAGCGCGGCGATCTCCAGCACCGTCGCGTCCGGCGCCACCACCGCCAGCTCCCGCTCCGGGGTCGGCAGGCACTCGGCGACCGTACGGTCAGCCAGGTCGCGCAGGAACGTGTCCGCGTGCGCTTCGTCGATCACCCGGGCCAGGGCCGGGTCCTCCTGGCAGTACGCCGGAACGGCCAGCCGCAGCACCTGGGTTCCCGGCAGGATCGTGTACGGCCGCTCCGCCGCGTCAACGACGATCAGCCCAGGCAGATCAGCCCCGGCGAGCAGCCGGGCCGCCTCCAACGCCGAGGTGCCCAACCCCACGGTCGGGTAGGAAACCGCAAGGTCAGCGGCCCGCATGGTGGTCCCTCATTGAAGCCTCCGCGTCGTCGCACCAACGAACAACGCCGACCAGACTTCCCGGCACACCAGGAGTTCACCTTACCCAAAGCCCCGACATTCCAGCATCGCGGATAGGACTCCCGGCCCCCTATCGTCGATGGCGTGCGTCGGTAGGGTGCTCAGACTGTCGCCGGGCGGGGTCTGACGGCGAGCCATTGCTTCAGCGGCTTCCCTGGTTGCTCGCCGTGTTCACTTCTTCGGTGTCCGGCGCACGGTGAGTTCTTGTCGGCCGGCCAGGGCATACCGCATCGCGATCGACAGGTCACGACAGCGCCGATGGCTCAGCCTCGCCCTGCTCGGCGTGGCGGCGCAGTCGGTCGGCCTGCGTTTTCTTGCTCGCGATGTGCCGTAGGCTCTCCTCACGTGCAGCGACTTCACCGAGCCACTGCATCCGGTGGGCTTCGTCGAGCCGTTCGCGGGTGTTGATTTCGATCTGCAACAGGCGCGGCATGTGGGCAAGATCCAATCGGAGTACCCGTCTGCGCGACGATAGGAGTTGAGGTGAGCCGGATGTCCGAAGGTGTGGGTTGGTGGCGCTCTCACCCAGGGATGCGCCGGCTGGCCGATGTCGCGATCCCGCTGTTGTTCGCGGTGTCCACGCTGCTGCTCCTCGCCGGCGTCGCCGCCGCCGCGGCGGGTGCCCGTTCGGTCGCGGTCGGGCTGTGGGTATCGGCGACCCTGCTGGGAATGGCCTACTCCACCGTCACGCTCGTCGATGCGGTACGCCATCGCCGCCCGAGCGTCGACGTCATCGCATGGCTCGCACTCGTCGGCGCGCTCGCGGTGGGCGAGCCGCTCGCGGGTGCGGTCATCGCGGTGATGCTGGCCAGCGGCGTACTGCTCGAGACGAGAGCCGAGGCCCGTGCGCGCCGGGAACTGAGCCTGCTCGCCGCGCGAGCACCCCGGGTGGCCCGGCGGCTCACCCCGTCGGGTGTAGACGAGGTCCCCGTCGACGAGGTAGTCGCGGGCGACGCGTTGATCGTCGGCTCCGGCGAGATCGTTCCCGTGGACGGGCGTCTGCTCGGCCCGGCGGTCCTGGACGAGTCCGCGCTGACCGGCGAGGCCCGGCCGGTCGAGCGCCGCGCGGGCGAGGACGTACGCAGCGGTGTCGTGAATGCCGGTTCGCCAGCGCAGATGCGCGCGACCGCGACGGCGGGCGAGTCGACGTACGCCGGGCTGGTACGGCTGGTCGAACACGCACGCGCGGACAACGCGCCGTTCGTACGTGTCGCCGACCGGTTCGCGGTCGCGTTCGTGCCGCTGACGCTCGCGCTCGCCGGGGTGGCGTGGGCCCTCACGGGCGACGCCGTGCGGGCGGTCGCGGTCCTCGTCGTGGCCACTCCATGCCCACTGCTCCTCGCCGCTCCCATCGCGATCATGTCAGGGCTCTCCCGAGCCGCGCGTGCCAGCGTGGTGATCAAGGGCGGCTCGGCCCTGGAGCGTCTCGCCGCCGGACGGGTACTGCTGTTCGACAAGACCGGGACGCTGACGCGTGGCCGGCCCACGGTCGCCGACATCATCACGACCGGCTCAGCGGACGCCACTGAACTCCTACGCCTCGCGGCCTCACTCGACCAGACGTCCGCACATGTGCTCGCCAGCGCCATCGTGACCGCCGCCGCGGCCCGCGATTTGCCGCTGACAATGCCGACGCAGGTCGTCGAGCGGCACGGGTACGGCGTCGAGGGTGTTGTCGACGGGCACCGCGTCCGACTTGGCAAGGCGACGTGGGTCGTCGACGGGCAGGCGCCCGCGTGGGTTCGCCACGCACGCCGCCGGGCAGCCATGGACGGGTCGTTGACCGTCTTCGCATCAGTCGACGACATTCCGGCCGGTGTCCTCCTGCTTGAGGATCCGCTGCGTCCAGAGGCGCCGCGAATGGTGCGCGCGCTGCGTGCCGCCGGTATCAACCGGATGGTCCTGCTCACCGGCGACCGGGCCGACGTGGCCCAGATGGTCGGCCGCATCGTCGGTGTCGACGCCGTGCACGCCGAACGCGACCCAGCCGGCAAGCTCGCGATCGTCCGGGCCGAGCAGGCAAACCAGCCGACGGTCATGGTGGGAGACGGCATCAACGACGCGCCCGCGCTGGCCGCGGCGGATGTAGGCGTGGCGCTGGCGGCGCGCGGCGTCACGGCCTCCGCCGAAGCCGCTGACATTGTCCTCACCGCGGACCGGATTGACGCGCTAGCCGACGCGATCATCATCGCCCGACGTGCCCGTCGGATCGCCTTGCAGGCTGTTGTCGTCGGTATGGGCCTGTCGCTGATCGGCATGGCGGCCGCCGCGGTGGGTCTGCTAACGCCCGCCGTCGGTGCGCTGACACAGGAGGCGATCGACATCGTGGCGATCGCGCTCGCCCTGCGGGCGCTGCTGCCGGCCCGAACCCACACGGTCGTCCTGCCACCCGGGGATCTGGTCACCGCCCGCCGACTCTTCGCGCAACACCATGCCGTACGACCGATCGTCGAGCAGGTGCGGACCGTCGCCGCCACGCTGACAACGGATGGTGATCTCGCCCCCGCACGGAGCCTGCAGGACCGGCTGGAGTCCGACCTCTTGGCGCACGAGCGGGCCGATGAGGCGGAACTGCTCCCCATCGTGGCGCGGACGCTGGGCGGACCGGAGACCGTCGGCGCGATCAGTCGCACCCACGCCGAGATCGAGCACCAGATCACCCGGCTTCGGTATGTACTCGACGAGATCGGCGACAGCTCGGACCCGGAGGACGTCGTCGAGTTGCGGGGACTGCTCTACGGCCTGTACGCCATCCTGCGGCTGCACAACGCACAGGAGGAGGAGACCGCCTTCAGCCTCATGCCGGCAGCGGCCGCCCGATATGACGTTCCCGGCTGATCCGGCAAAGCTGACAGCGCGAGCAGTCGCCTCGCCGGACGACGATGGTCCCGGTCGCGGGAGACCAAGTGCCCTGCCGCGGAAGATGCCGTTCCGCCATCGTAGGAGCAGAACGTCGAGTCAGCGCTGCCCACCGACTTTCCAGCCGTTGCTGGTTTCCCTCCGCCACTACCTGTGTCCTGCTTCCACCCGTCCCTCCGGTCCGGGATAGACGAGGGTTTCGTGCTCGTCGTCAAGCCAGCGCACGGTGTAGGGCGGGCTGCCGTCGTCGTGGTGGAGCTCGGTGATGACGCCGACGCGCCGGGGTGAGCCGGGGTGCGTTGGCTCGAGCACAAGACGATCTCCTACCTTGGCCTTCACGCCGATCTCCTCGCACTATCCGCGACGCGCTGCCAGCACCCCCAGCGTGCGCCACGGCGGCACCGGGCGCCGGTCATTCGATCACTTCGGCGACCAACCGTCGGCAACGGGCGGCCAGCACATCAGGACCAATAGCCCCTGGTGCCCCACCTGACGCGGAGGAGGGTTGGAAACCGGTAGGCGGTGTCTGTGCGGGCGGTGGATCCGCGTCGGGAATCAGTCCGGGCCAGCGTTAATGGACGGGTGAGCAGCGTGTCGGATGGCGCGAGGGCGGGTGTAGCGGCCGGAGTTGAGGTCGAGCCGGTCGGCAACCCGCTGGAGCCGGTCGACTTGCTGATGCGCGATCTACGAACCGGACGTGGCGGCCTGTCCGGGCGCGAGGCGCGGCGTCGGATGACGGTGTACGGGGCCAACGAGCTGGCCCGTCAGCGTGGCCGGCAATGGCCGCGCGAGCTGTTGGCTCAGGTGACGCACCCGCTGGCGTTGCTGCTGTGGCTGGCCGCGCTGTTGTCGGCGGTGTCCGGCACGATGCCGCTCGCGGTGGCGATCGTGGCGGTGATCGGCCTGAACGCGGTAGTGGCGTTCGCCCAGGAGCGCCAGGCCGAGCGGGCAGTCGAGGCGCTCGCGGCGTACCTGCCGCCGCACGCGACCGTGGTTCGCGACGGCCACCAGCAGGTCATTGAGGCCCGCGAGCTGGTTCCGGGCGACGTACTCGTCATCGCCGAGGGCGATCGGGTGTGTGCCGACGCCCGGCTGCTGGACGGCGTGGTCGAAGTGGATCTGTCGACCCTCAACGGCGAGTCGCTGCCAGCGCTGCGGTCGGCCCGGCTCGAGGACGCGTCCGGGCCGCTACTCGACGCGCGCGATCTCGTGTTCAGCGGCACGTCGTGCACGGGCGGCGAGGCGACGGCGCTGGTGTTCGCCACCGGCATGCGCACCGAACTGGGCCGCATCGCGGCATTGTCCCAGCGGGTGGGCCGTGAGCCGTCGCCGCTGGAACGTCAGGTGACCCGGGTCGCCTGGCTGATCGCGGCGGTGGCGATCGGCGTTGGGCTGGCATTCCTGCCGCTGGCCATGCTGGGCGCCGGCCTGACCCTGACCGACGCGGCCAACTTCGCGATCGGCCTGCTCGTCGCCAACGTGCCCGAGGGACTGTTGCCGACGATCACCCTCGCGCTGGCGGTGGGCGTACGTGTGCTTGCCCGACGTGGCGCCGTCGTCAAGCGGCTCAGCGCGGTGGAGACGCTGGGTTCGACCACCGTGATCTGTACCGACAAGACGGGCACGCTGACGCAGAACCGGATGCGGGTCACGGATTTGTGGACACCGGCCAGCCCGGTCGCCCTGAACGACGCGGCCACGCTTCGGGCCGCGCCGATGGTGGCACACCATCTGGTACGGGCGGCGGCCGCCTGCAACAACGCCGAACTGGACCGCGAGGCACCCGAACGCGCGACTGGTGACCCGACCGAGATCGCTCTGCTGAACGCCGCGACCGCTCTCGGCGACGACGTGGACCACGGCGCACGGCTGGCCAAACGTCGCGCGCAGTTCCACTTCGACCCGGCGCTGCGTCTGATGTCCACGATCGACGACGTCGATGGCCACCGTTGGGTCCACACCAAGGGCGCCCCCGAGGAGGTGCTCGCCCGGTGCACCGAGGTCACGGCTGCGGACGGCTCGGCGGAGCCGTTGACCCCCGACGCCCGCACGGCGGCCTCCGCAGCGTTTGCGGGATACGCCGGGCGTGGACTACGCGTGCTTGCCGTGGCCCGCCGATCGCTGCTGTCGGACGCGCCGGTACCGACGGACCGCGACGATGTCGAGCGGGACCTGACGCTGCTGGGCCTGGTCGCCATGTTCGACCCACCTCGCCCGGAGGTTCCCGCGGCGGTCGCCCAGTGCCATACGGCCGGGCTTCGGTTGATCGTCGTGACCGGTGACAACGCCGCGACGGCCACTGAGGTCGCCCGGATGGTGGGCATCGGTCGTGGCGGCCACATCCGCGCCGTCACCGGCGCCGAACTCGACGCATTGAGCGAGCACCAGCTCGACGAACTCCTCCGACACCACCAGGAGCTGATCTTCGCGCGGAGCTCGCCTGAGGCCAAGCTGCGCATCGCTGACGCGCTGCGCGCCGAGGGAAACGTAGTGGCGATGACGGGCGACGGCGTCAACGATGCCCCCGCGCTGCGCCGCGCGGATATCGGCGTCGCGATGGGGGCTACCGGCACCGATGTGGCCCGCGAGGCGGCCACGATGGTGCTTACCGACGACAACTTCGCCACCATCGTCACCGCCGTACGCGAGGGCCGGCGCGTCTACGACAACGTGCGGAAATTCATCTTGTACATCTTCGCCCACGCCACCCCGGAGGTCGTTCCGTTCCTGGTGTACGCGCTGTCGGGCGGTACGGTGCCGCTGCCGTTGACGGTGCTGCAGATCCTGGCGATCGACTTGGGCACCGAAACGCTGCCCGCGCTTGCGCTGGGCCGCGAGCGCGCCGAGCCCGGGCTCATGGACCGTCCGCCGAGGCCGCGCGGCGAGGGCGTGATCCGGGCCGGCATACTCACCCGCGCCTGGTTGCTGCTCGGCGGCGTCTCAGCCGTGCTCGTACTCGCCGGGTTCTTCCTGACCCTGTGGCAGGGCGGTTGGCGGCCAGGCGCCTCCGTCGAGGAGGGCAGCCCGCTGCACCACGTGTGGCACCAGGCGACCACGATGACGTTTCTCGGCATCGTCGCCTGCCAGATCGGCACCGCCTTCGCCGCCCGTACGCACACCGCGTCGTTGCGGTCGATCGGGGTGACCACCAACCGGCTGCTGCTGTGGGGCATCGCCTTCGAGATCGCCTTCGCCGCCGCCGTGGTGACGCTGCCGCCGCTGCAACGCGTGTTCGACACCGCCCTGCCCACGACCAGCCAACTTGCCCTGCTGCTGCCCTTCCCCGTGCTGGTGTGGGGTGCCGACGAGTTGTGGCGGGGCGCGCGACGACGACGGCACCGAATTCCGCCCGGCATCGGCTCGGCCTGACGACAATGGGGGTGTGACGGATGCCCCGCTGCTGGCCGGGGATGGCGGCGACCAGGTCGATGTCCTGACCGCCGACGGCGCGGTCATCGTGATCGGGCCGGCCACAGTGGCAGACACGGTTTGCCATCACCGATCTGCACCTGCGTGGGTCAGTGGACGCCTTGCGCAGCCGGTTCTTCTCCGTGCCCGGGTCGTCAGCCGTCTCGGCCGAGGTAGGGCCCGCGCACGCACACGCGGCATCGTGGAGCTGACCGGCGAGGTCCTGGCGGGAAACGCGGCCATGCTACGCGTGACGACCAACATCGCGGGCAAGATCGTGCCGCACCGCGACGATGGCACAGTGCGCGTCGGGTTGGCCACGGCGTGTTCACCGACGTGCTGGGCGACCGTGTCTTCCGGCTGGTGGCGTTGACCGATCTGGACGCGGCACGGATGTGGCGGTCGCCGCGCGCAGCTCCGCTGTTGACGGGCTACCGAGGCAGCGCTGTCGCCGACACGGCCGCCCTGGAGGAGGTCCTGCTACGTCTCGGGCTACTGGCGGAGCACCACCCGCAGGTTGCTGAGCTCGATCTCAACCCGGTCATCTCCGGTCCCGGCGGTGTGGTGGCCGTCGACGCCACGGCGCGGCTCGTAGCGACGGCGTCGAGCCCGACCCTGTCGCGCGGCGCCTACAGCCAGCCGCCTGACGAGGGTCACGCGAGTCGGGACCAAAGGCCCTGCGCGCCGCTTGCGAGACGAGAAGACTGGGAGGTGGAACACCAATCGAGGAGGTCGCCATGACCACCATGAAACGCTGGTCCGTAGAGATCTTCATCGGAGAGAACGACGGACAGACCTACGCCGAGGCACGCCTGCGCACCGAGCTGGGCGACCGGCTACTGGGCACCGGGCGGGCGTGGTTGAGCCCGGACGACTACGACATCCCGGAGATCGGCGACGAGGTCGCCGTCGCCCGAGCGCTGACGGACCTCGGTCATCGCCTGCTGATCACTGCCGCGGGCGACATCGAGCAGGTCACCGAGGAGCCTGTGCGCCTGTCCGGTTGACTTCGCCGGACGCTGTACGCGTAAGGACGAGAACATACACCTACTTGCCGCTCGTGCGGTTCGCACCGGCTGCACGCACCAACTGGCACGCTCACGCGCTCGGCCAGACGTTGCATGTCGCCGAGGGTATCGGCTTGGTCGGCACCCGTGACGGGAACGTACTCCGCGGCCTGGGCGGGATCTGCGGTCACGGGACACGCTCCGAGGTGGGTGTTCGACCGGCGTTGAAGTAGGCGGCGCAGGGCACCAGGATGTGGCTGACCAGCAGGCTGAAGTTGGTCAGGCCCAGCGCCGCGGCGCGCAGGACCGCCATCGCGTTGGCCGACGCGGTGGTCTCGAAGCCCACGGCGAGGAACACGACCCGCCGGTCCGGATGGGCCACTGCAAGAGCGAGCGCGTCCATCGGGGAGTAGACGACCCGTACGTCCGCGCCGCGCGCGGTCAGGGCGAGCAGATCGGTGTCGACCAGTCCTCGTCAGTCATGGCCGCTCAGCACCTCTCGTACCCGTAGCGCGATGGGTACGACGCAGTCGGCGACCTCCTTGGTCAGCCCGGAGCCGAACCCGAAGTCGGCGCCGGTGACCGCCAGCACGACCAGCTCGCGCGGCAGCCGGTCCAGGGTGCCGGCCAGCGCAACGGTGTCGCCGAAACCAACGTGGTGGGAGCTGACCGGCGGCGCGTCGGTGCCCGCCATCTCCGTAAGGTTCAGCTCATAGCGGCGCCCGGGCGGGTCGGTGGGCGAGCGCACCGCGTTGACGACAACCGCGAGGTCGGCATCGGCCCAGAGGTCAATCAGCCGGGTAGGTTCGCCGTCGGTCACCGCGAGCGTCGCCCCGGCAAGGTCGGGCGGGACGGGCGACAGGGAGCGCAGCACGTCCACCACGGCGGGGCCGACGCCGTCGTCGCGGCGCAGGTCGTTGCCGACCCCGATGACCACCCGGCCGCCCATCACAGCCGCTCCACGGTCAGGTCAAGGAAGTGGGTGGCGCACGATATGCACGGGTCGTAGTTGCGGATCGCCTGCTCGCAGGCGTGGGTGAGGCGGTGGTCACCGAGGTCGAGCCGGTCGGCGACGAACCGGCGCAGGCCGTCCTCAATGCTGGCCTGGTTCTGGGCGGTGGGCGGGACGATGCGCGCGGAGACGATCAGGCCGTCGGCGTCGAGGGCGTACCGGTGAAACAGCGTTCCTCGGGTCGCCTCGGTGGCACCGCGACCGATCCCGGCACGGACCAGGATGCTGCGGTAAGGGTTGTCGCAGCACGGGCCCAGCCCGATCGCGGCCGCGATTTCCAACGCCAACGGGGACAGCAGGTGACGATTGAGCGTGTAGCGGGCGGCCGGGCCGGTGAGGTAGTGCCCCCGATCCCTCAGCCGGGCGTGCAGCGCGGTCGAGTGCGGCACCTGGTCCTCGACCACGTATTTCTCGAAGTCGTCCACCCGGAAGGCGAGCCCGCCGGCGGTGACGACGGTGCCGCGTTCGATGGCGTACCGGTCGGGGTGGGTCAGCGCCATCTCGTGGTCGTGGCGGAAGTCCGGAAACTCGAAGGTGGCCACCCAGCGGGCGGTGTCCAGTGCCCAGTCCAGCGCCGTCACCCCGCAGGCGTCCTCGACCGGACCGTCACGCACCCGGACGCGCATGGCGCCCTCACCCTCGACCCGGGCGAGGGAGCGCACATCGAGCGTGCGGTCGGACCGGTGGGTCATCGCGGCACCGCCACGTCCGACGGGCCGGCACCCGGCGGTGGCCCGACGGTCACCGACGACAGCGCGACAAACGCGGGCGCACCGGTGTTGAACGTCCGGTACGCCCGCCCGATGTCGCCCGCCGACATACCGGTGGCGCGCAACAGGCCGGCCTGAGCGGGGCCGTTGGGCGTCTCCACCGGCCCGAAACAGCCGTAGCAGCCCCGGTGGTGGCTGGGGCACAGGGCGCCGCAGCCCGCCTGGGTCACCGGGCCCAGGCACGGCGTACCGTGCGCGACCACCACGCACACGTTTCCCCGCTGCTTGCACTCGAAGCACACGCTGTGGGTGGGCACATTGGGCCGTCGCCCGGCCAGCAGGGCGGTGATCACCTCCAGCAGCTGGCGCCGGTCGATCGGACACCCACGGAGCTCGACGTCAACCGGCACGTGGGCCGCGATGGGCGTCGAGGTAGCAAGCGTGTCGATGTAGTCGGGACGGGCATACACCACCGATCGAAACTCCTCCACATCGGCGAAGTTGCGCAGGGCCTGCACACCGCCCGCGGTCGCGCAGGCGCCGATCGTGACCAGCGTCCGCGACACCCGGCGTACGTGCTGGATGCGCTGCGCGTCCTCGGCCGTGGTGACCGAACCCTCCACCAGCGACACGTCATACGGCCCGGGCAGGCTGTCGGACGTGGCCTCGCGGAAGTGCGCGATGCGCACCCGGCCCGCGAGCGCGAGCAGGTCGTCCTCGCAATCCAGCAGCGTGAGCTGGCAGCCGTCGCAGGAAGCGAACTTCCACACCGCCAACGTCGGTGGTTCCATCACAGCTCCCGCACCCGCAGCAGCGGCGCGGACACGTCGTAGCCGACCACCGGCCCGTCCCGGCACAGCAGCAATGGTCCGAGCTGGCAGTGCCCGCACCAGCCGGCGCCGAAGGCGGTAACCATGGCGAACTGGCCGGGCGCGAACGCGGGGGCCGCCTCGACGGTCGGCGCTATCTCGATGGTCGCGGTGTCGTCCGTGTGCCGCAGGCGGGAGACCACCCGGTACGGGCGTGGCAGGGCAGCGTCGGGCCGGCAGGCGACCATCGGGGCGATGGCGGTGGTCATGGCCGTGCTCCGACAGTCGGGCCAGGCGCCGCGAAGGCGTCCGTGGGTTCCCACACCTGCGCGCCGAAGGCCCACCGGTACGGGGGAACCAGCCCGGCGAGGAATGGATGCCGGGCGACCCGCTCCCCCATGCCAGTGGTCATCCCGCGTCCACCGGGTGCAGGGCGGCGAGCGCCGCCGCCTCCTGGGTTATGTCGATGCCGACCGGGCACCACACGATGCATCGGCCGCACCCCACACAGCCGGACGTGCCGAACTGGTCGTACCAGGTACCCAGCTTGTGACTGATCCACTGGCGGTACCGGCTCTGGCCGCTGGCCCGGACCCCGCCACCATGCAGGTAGCTGAAGTCCAGCGCGAAACACGAGTCCCACACCCGCCACCGCTCCGCGTGGTCACCGACGAGGTCGGTCACGTCCTCGGTCGTGACGCAGAAACACGTCGGGCACACCATCGTGCAGTTGCCACAGGTCAGACAGCGGGCAGCGACATCGTCCCAATGCGGCGACTCCCGGCTGTCGATCATCAGCTGGTGCAGGTCGGCGTCCGGCATGGCACGCCCCATCCGGCCCGCCGCGCCCGCCACCGCGTCCCTCGCCCGCTCCAGGGTCGAGTCATCGGCTGGGGCACCCGGCAGCCGCGCAAGGACCTCCACGCCCGCCGGGGTGCCGGCTCGGGCCACGAACCGGTGTTCCTCGGCGTCGACGTCGACGAGCTCGATCAGGGCCAGATCGAACCCTGCAACGGCTCCGGGACCGCATCCCATGGAGGCACAAAAGCACGTGGCTCCCGGTTCAGTGCATTCCACCGCGACAACGAACGTGCCGTCGCGGCGGCGGTCGTAGGCAGGATCGCGGTGCGCCCCACCGACCAGCACCTGGTCCAGCGTCCGGATCGCCGCCAGGTCACACGGGCGCACACCGACCAACGCGTAACGCGGCCACTCCCCCGTCTCCCCCGCAACCACCTCGCCGGTCACCCGGTCCGCCGACCACATCCGGGCCCGGGCCGGGTGCAGCACGCTCTTCCACGACTGCGGACCGGCCGAGTGCCCGAAGGCCGCGCGATCGGTCCGCTCACGCAACCGGTAGCGGCCCGCCTCGGTGTCCACGCCCCAGCCGTACGGCAGCTCGGCGGCCGAACCAAGCTCGGCGAGCACGATCGCACCATCGCGCACCGTCGGACCGACCACGGTGAACCCCTGCGCCTGAAGAAGTTCAACCAAGAGACCAAGGCCCGACACGTCGATGATCGTGGACGCAGGCTCGACCATCACGGCCCTCACCTCTCCCGCCGACATCGACCGAGCAGACCGCAATACCCAGTATGAGCATTCACGCTGAACGTGGCTCTGTATTGGCTCTATCCGGCGCGTTGACGGGTATCTCCTCCAACACGTCACCAAGGGGTCGCCGCGAACTTGCCGGTGGCGGCGCCGAGTGGCCCTGGAGCCCCGTACGCAGGAGCAGTTGCGGATGACCGGGTTGGTCAAGCAGGCCGCTGAGCACGGCACGTGCCTCAGGAATCTCGACAACCTCACTGATGGCCGACATGGCAAGTCCGTGCACGGTCGCGGTCAGCCACACAGCACTGGCAGCCTCGCCGGCGCGCAACCAGTCAAGTGCGATATCACCGCCCGTGGCGACGATCAGGTACTCCGCATAGTCGTCATCGCCGAACCCGGGATGCAAACCCGTCTGGCCACCACCCGACAAGTCGCGCAGCGGCACCGGCCGCGGCACGGGCGCGACCAGGCTTGCGGAGCCGACACCACTGCCCACCGACCGACGTCGCGTCCATTCAGCGATTTCTCGGCCGTACGCCCCGTTCGTGTTCTCGATGCGCTGCGCCCGATCGGCCGCCATGGCCACGAGATGACGCTGGCCCGGAGTGACTCGATGCAGTGTCACACCCTCACTCACGGCGGCCATCGACAGCAAGGCGATATCCTCCTTGCCGAGGTAACGGGCGTAGGCGATCAGGCGTCTATCGGTCCGACGCTGCTTGATCGCGTGGGCCATCGCGATCTCGCGCTGATCCGTGTACACCTCCGGCGCGACGCTCAGTCGCGCGAGCAGTTCGATGATCACCGGATCGGGAAACCGATCGACGAGTGCCCGCCGATGGGCCGCAGCGAGCGAGACGCGAGCGTGGTGAAGCGCTGCCCCACAGCTGAGGACCGCGAGCCGACCGTCGGGATCCAGAACATGCAACTGACGGGACGGATCCCGGAACAGCTCCAGACTCGACCCCGTCAGACGCCAACGCCACGGCTGCGTGTTGAGCACTGATGGCGCGTGCAGCGCGGCACTCACAGCGCCTCGCAAAAGCACGGCTTCCTCGGCCGCGTACTGGCTGCGGTCCGCCATCACCCGAGCGTATGCCGCGCAGCCGGCGATCCGCTGGCGAAAGCCGCCCGGCGCGGCGGTGACCGTGGATCTTCCCATCGGGCTTAGCCGGGCAGGGGTCGGTGGTCGGCGGCCCAGCGTAGCCGGGCGGCGTATGCGCGTTCCTCCTCGTCCAGGTCGCGGATTCGATCTTGAAGGATCCGGGTCAGTGTGGCGATGCGCCGGTCGGTTATGGCGCGTACCCGTCGCCGGGTCGCGGAGATCTCGGCGTCGATGACGTGGACGGCGGCCCGGGTGGTTGCGTGTTCCGCGGCGGCCGCGAGGGCGTCCCGGTAGGCGGTGGCCGCCTCGAGCAGGGCCGCTGTTCCCGGGGCGCGGGTGTCGTCGGCCGCGATGGCTGGCACGCAGGCGGACAGTTGGGGGTACCGCACGCCCATGGGTCCCTGCCAGGCGATGGTCACCGTCGCTGTTACGGGTGGGGCAGACAGCCGCCGTTCGCGTGGTCCGCCGAGCGCGGCCGCCCGGGCGCTCCACGTGACAGCCATACGCCACGCGTCCCGCCAGCGCGCCTCGGCGCGCGCGAGGTGCGCGGCCAAGCGTTCGCGTTCGGCGCCGAGCAGGCGCAGTTTGCGTTGCAGCAGTTCGGCGGCGTGTTCGGCGGCGTGGAGCCGGGCGGTGAGCCACAGCCGACCGGCCCGCCCGGGTGGGACGCCGCGCAGGTCAGGCATGGTCGGCGGCGGGGTCGGGCGGCAGGTGCGCGGCCACCTGGGCGGCACTGATCATGGTCAGCTCGCGCCGGGGCAGCGTGCCCAACACGGCCCACGCCCGGTCGAGGGTGTCGTCGAGGCCGCGCGTCCGGTCCGGGCGCTGGGTCAGCAGCCGGTCGGCGAGTTCCTGTTCCAGCGTCAGGTATGCCTGATCGGTGGGCGACAGGGCGTCGGTACCGATAAGTTCGGCGAGGTCGCGTACCTGGCGGCTGCGGGCGAGGGCGGCCAGCAGCTGAGCGGCGACGTCGAGGTGGTCATCGCGGGTGTGGCCGGGGCCGGCGCCGTGGCGCATGAGCCGCGACAGCGACGACAGCGGGTCCACCGGAGGGTAGACGCCCCGTGCGTGGGCCCGTGCGGACAGGACGATCTGGCCTTCGGTGATGTAGCCGGTGAGGTCGGGGACGGGGTGGGTGATGTCGCCGGCCGGCATGGTGAGCACGGGCATGATCGTCACAGATCCGGGTCGGCCGCGGATGCGGCCGCACCGTTCGTACAGGCTCGCCAGGTCGCTGTAGAGGTAGCCGGGGTAGGCGTGGCGGGCGGGGATCTCGCCGCGGGCGGCGGAGATCTCGCGTACCGCCTCGCAGTAGCTGGTCATGTCGGCGGCGACGACCAGTACGTGCCGGTCCAGGCTGTACGCGAGGTGTTCGGCGATGGTCAGGGCCACCCGCGGGGCGAGGATGCGCTCCATGACCGGGTCGTCGGCCAGGTTGACCAGGAGCACCAGCTCACCGGCGGCGGAGCGCTCCTCGAGGACGTCGCGGGCGGCGTCGGCGTCGGCGTGGCTGAGGCCCATGGCTGCGACGACGACACAGAACGGTTGGTCGCCGGCGGCGGCCTGGGCCGCGATCTGGGTGGCCAGCCGCAGGTGTGGCAGGCCGGCGACGGAGAAGACGGGCAGTTTCTGGCCGCGCACCAGGGTGGTCAGCGCGTCGACGGCGGATACGCCGGTGAGTACGGGTTCGGCGGGTGCCTGCCGGGCGGTCGGGTTGATGGGGTTGCCGGACACGGGGGCGGTGTGCGGGGCGAGGATGGGTGGCCCGCCGTCGATGGGTTCGCCGCGGCCGTTGCACACCCGCCCGAGCCACCCGGGTCCGACCGGGATCCGCAGCGGTTGCCCGCCGAACGACACGGTGGTGGCGGCCGGGTCGATGCCGTCGGTGCCTTCCAGGACCTGTACGACCGCCAGGTCGCGGTCGACCTCGAGGACGATGCCGTGGCGGCGGTCGCCGGGGAGGCTGATGTGGGCGTACTCGTCCCAACCGACGCCGGCCACGTCCCGCACGACGAGCAGGGGGCCGCGGACGTCGCTGACCGTGCGGTATTCGACGGGTGTGGCGCTCATCCGAGCCGGCCCAGCTCGGCCGCGCCGCGGCGGCGTACGTCGTCGGCGTCGTCCGGTCCGGTGTCCTCGCGGGCGCGGACGAGCGGGGCGAAGTCGTGGTCCTCCAGTCGTTGTGGGTCGACGCCGGCAGCGGCCAAATCGGCCAGCCGGTCGGCGACGGCGAGCAGCACGTCGACCAGGGCGGCGCACTTGTCCGGGGAGCAGAACGCGTCGGTGGCCGATAGGGCGTTCTGTTGCAGGACGGCCTCGCGCAGCAGCCGCCCGGCGAGCAGGGTCATCCGTTCGCCTGCCGGCAGGGCGGCGAGGCCGACCAGGTCGGCCAGCTCGGTCAGCTCGTCGGCGCGGGTGAGCAGGCGCATCATCCGGGCGCGCCGGTCGGCCCACCCGGGGTCGCCGCGGGTAGCGTGCCAGTCGCCGACAGCCTCGGCGTCGCGGCAGTACGAGCCGTGCCACGACACCGCGGGATAGTGCCGCGCGTACGCCAGCTCCCGGTCCAGCGTCCACAGCGTACGGACGAAGCGCTGGGTATGGGCGGTAACCGGTTCGGTCATGTCACCGCCGGGCGGGGATACCGCACCGATGATGCTCACCGAGCCCACCTGCCCGCCGAGGGTCGTGACGATGCCGGCGCGTTCGTAGAAGGCGGCGAGCGCGGACGCGAGGCCGGCCGGGTAGCCCTCCTCCGCCGGCAACGCGCCGGTGCGGGAGGCGAACTCGCGCAGTGCCTCCGCCCACCGCGACGTCGAGTCGGCGATGACGACGGCGTCGTACCCCATGTCGCGGAAGTACTCGGCGACGCAGACGCCGGTGTAGATGCTGGCTTCCCGAGCCATGATCGGCATATTCGAGGTGTTGGCGATCAGCACGGTGCGCTCGGCCAGCCGGCCGCCGGTGCGCGGGTCAGTGAGCTCGGCCAGTTCGGTCAGTACGTTGGCCAGTTCGTTGCCGCGTTCGCCGCAGCCGACGTAGACGATGACGTCGGCCGCGCACCATTTGGCGACCTGCTGCAGCAGCACGGTCTTGCCCGTACCGAATCCGCCGGGTACGGCGGCGCAGGCGCCCTTGGTGAGGGGGTACAGGGCGTCGAGGACGCGTTGACCGGTCACCAGCGGCGCCGCCGCGGCCCGGCGTTGCCGGTACGGACGTGGCTTGCGTACCGGCCACCACTCGGCCAGGGTCACCGACCGGCCGGCCACCTGCGCGACGCGGTCGGCGGCCGCGTACCGGCCCGGCGGGGCGAGCCAGTCCAGCGGGCCAGCCACGCCGGGCGGCACGAGGACACGGTGGATGACCGAACCGGCGTCGTCGACGGTGGCGAGCAGGTCCCCCGGGCCGACCGTAAGGCCGGGCGACGCCGCTGGCCGCAGCGACCAGGCAGGGCCGTCCGCCGGGGCCGGGTCGGCCGCGCTGGTGCCAGGTAGCAGCCAGGTGCCCGCGTAGCTGAGCGGGCGCAGTAGCCCGTCGAAGACGCCGCCGGTCAGCCCGGGGCCCAACAGAGCGGACAGCGGCCGGCCGAGGGTACGCACCGGGTCGCCGGGGGCGAGCGAGCCGGTGTACTCGTACGCCTGCGTCGTGACGGCGTCGCGGGTCAGCGCGACGACCTCGGCGGTCAGGCCGCCACGGCCGACCTCGACCAGGTCTGCCATCGCCAGCCCGGGGATCGGGTCGATCTCGACCAGCGGTCCGCTGACGCGCCGAACCGCGCCGATCATGGCCCGGCCCCGGGCGGCTGCGCGGCATCGCGGGCCAGCACGGTCGCCACGGCCCGGTCGACGAACGCGGCAAGCGAGAGGTTCAGCCGGCGCGGGCCGTTGTCGGCGAGGATGCCGCCATCGCTCGTCACCCGTACCTGGGTGTCCGGTCCGAGAATCTGCCGGGCGGCCTCGCTGAGCTGCCGACGCACCGGCTCGGCGGCAGGCCCGTCGAGCAGGCCGGCCACCGCCTTGCGGGCCTGCTCGATAAGCGCGTCGTACGCCCGCCGCCGCGCCGCCAGGACGATGCCGTGGGCGCTACGGCGGGCCGCCCGGCGCTGTGCGGCACCGGCCGCCCGGGCGTCCGCGGTGCCGGCCGCTGCGGCGTCGGCGAGGATCTGCGCGGCTCGTCCGGCCGCGGCTGTGGTGGTCTGTTCGGCCGAGGCCCGCGCTGCGGCCAGTATGTGTCCGGCGTCGTGTCGGGCGGCGGCCAGCAGGGCCTCAACCACGGGCGCCAGGTCGGTCTCCAGGGCGACGTCCGCCCCGCCCAGCGGCGGCACGGTGGTGGCGGACGCGGAGACGCTCATCGCGGTGTGTCGGGGTGAGCGGTCCGGACGATGGTCAGCTCCGGATCCGGGCGGCTGGGGTCGGCCGGTAACACCGCCACGACGGGCCGGCCCGGACCTGGCGAGGTCGGCCCGATCGCCTGTGCCGCGGTCGGGCTGAGGATGACCAGGGCGGTGCTGTCCGCCAGCGCCCGCCAGGCGGCGACCGCGTCCGCCGGGCTGTCGGCGACGTGGACGGCCACCCCGGCCAGCGCGAAGTCGGCCACCAGTTGCGCTTCCCCGATCGCGACGACGCCGCCCACGCCTCAGGCCCGTCCGATCAGGATGATCGCGACGATGAGGCCGTAGATGGCGATGCCTTCGGCCAGCCCCACGATGACCATGGCGCGGCCGAACATCTCCGGTCGCTCGCTCATCGCCGCCAGTGCCGCCGCGCCGGTGTAGGCGACGGCGATGGCTGCGCCGATCGACGAGCCCACGACGGCAATGGCGGCAGCCAGCAGTGCCATGCCGTTCGCGGGCGCGGCGGCCAGCGCGACGGTGGCCGGCGTGGATCTGTCCGCGTGGGCGGGACCGGCGGCCAGCGCGGTGGCCAGCGCGCCCGCGCCCGCGACGAGGACGACCATCGCGAGTACGGCCGCGATCCGCCGCGCGGTGGCACCGCGCCGGCGCAGCAGACCGAGCGTGGCCAGCCACCCGCCCACGAGGGCGGGTACAGCGAGGATCCAGGGGGACATACGTCACTCCTTCGTCGACGCGAGCGGTACGTGCCAGGGCCGGTACGGCCGGCCCTCCATCTGGAACACCCGGGAGAACAGCTCGTAGTACTCCAGCCGTAGTGCCTGTACGCCGGCGACGAGCGCCGCCAGCGCGAACGCCACCGTGTTGCCCAGCGCGAACACCACGACCGCCGCCGACGACCCGGCCGCGCCCCGGTGCCAGAGTCCGACGGTGGCCGCCCAGACGATCGAGCCGAGCACCGCGTGGGTGAGCCCGAATGCGGCGATGCGGGCGAAGGACACCACGTTGGCGGCGAGCCGCACGAGCAGATCAACCGTCTCGATCGTGGCCTGCGCCGCGCCCGCCCAGCCGCCGCCCGCCGCCGCGAACAGGCCGGCGTATGCCAAAGCAAGACCAGCGGCGCCCGACCCGGCCGCTACCGTTGCCAGGGTCGCGCTGTGCGCATACCAGGCGGCGGCGGCCGTGCCGAGGGCGGCGAACAACAGCGCGCCCGCCGCGCCGGAGGGCGCGTACAGGGCCAGTGCCCAGCCGCCCTCGCGGAAGCGGTTGACCGTACCGAGGGCGAACGCCCCGGCGAGCAGGACGGCGCCCAACGCGATGCCCCCGAGCAGCATCGCCACCGGCTGCTCCAGGGGTGCCACCAACCCTGCGGGGACCAGGCCGGTAGGTCCGAAGCACTCGCCGAACACCAGGCCGAACGCCACGGTACTGACGCCAGCGGCGGCGAGGAACGCCCAGTGTGGCCACAACGGCGCGAGCCGGCGCACTAGGCCGAGCCGGACCACCACGGCACCGGCGAACAGCAGGACACCGTGCCCGACGTCGGCGAACATTGCCCCGAACATCACCACGTACGCCAGCCCGGCCGGGACGCTCACGTCCACGTCCACGTACGGAGTGGTCGCGTACGTGTTCACCAGGGGCGCAAACGTCCGTCCGGGTCCGGGCCGGTCCACGACGGTCGGGGGCAGCACGCCGCGCGGCGCGGGCAGGGTGACCACGGTGGCGCCGGCCGGTCGCAGCCTTGCCGCGAGGGTGGGTAGCGTCGCGGTCGGCGCCCAGCCGAGCAGGGCCGCCACACCGTCGCGATCGACGACCTGGGCACTGAGGTCCGCCAACTGCGTCTCCCCCGCGAGCAGGTCCGCGCGACGCTCCTCCACGAGAGTCGCGATATCGGGCGGAGTCTCCAGCAGCCGGGCTTCCGGCGAATCGGGCAGGGCCAGGCGTTGCAGGGCCTGTGCGGCGCTGGCGGCCGGCTGATCGGCAGCCGGCACCAGGCGGTCGATGTCGAGGCATCCCGCGTCCGCGACGCGGACCAGGGCGGTGCGCAGCAGTTCGGCGGGAGCCACGACCGCGACACGCGTCATGGGCACCGCCGCGAACGCCTCACGCCAACGCATCGACCAGCTCCGTACCGCCGCACCGCACGGCGGCGGCCAGCGCCGCCCGTACCGTGACCGCGTCCACGGCGAGCAGCACTGCCGCGCCGACGACCCGGTGCTGGCCCTCCCGTGGCGCGGCCAGCAACGCGGCCGCGTCGGCGTGGACCCGCCGCCACCACCGCGCCTCGGCCCGCCACAGCTCACCCGGCCCGTCTCCGGGCTCGAACACCCACCGGGCGGGTCCGGGGAGCGCGGCCACGAACGACGGCCAGGACGGCGCACCAGCCGCCGTCCGACCGATGGAACGGGCCGCCGTGGCCGCGGCGGCGGCCGGCAGGACGCCGACGAGTACGTGCCGTTCGCGGGCGACAAGGAGGGCGACGCCACCCGCCGCCCACGACCGGGCGGAGGGCACGTGTACGCCCACCCGACGTGCCCATGCCGCACGCATGTGCAGACCGATGGTCCGCGCGTCCGTGCCACCCGGGTCACCCCACGGCGAGGCGGCGAGCGCGGCACGCAGCTCCTGGCCGTCCCTGGCTCGGTGCAGTCGTGGCCACGCAATGGCCAGGGCGCCCAGCGCGAACGGCGGATCGGCCGGCGTACCCGCCCACCCGGCCATCCGCTCATCCACGTTGGCGATCTCGAACCAGCCGGCGAGCGCGCGCAGGGCCCGTACGCCCGCCGGCGGCTGCCAACCGGCGAGTACACGCAGGTGCCACACCACGGTTTCCGCCAGACCGCGCTCCACCCCGGCATCCGGCATGCCGACCGCTACCCGGGAGCCGTAGACCGTGTGGCTGAGCGTACGCACCGCGTCGACCACCGGCCTCCGCGCGAGGTCACGGGCCGCGCCAGCGCCGACGCAACGACGGGCCACCGCGAGCGCCCGTACGCTGCCGCCCACCCAACCGGCGCTCATCGCCGCGACCCCACGGCCGGCACCCGGTCCACGGGCAACCCGCACGCGGCGGCCACGACCATGCGGACCTCGTCGAGGATCTCGCGGACCAGCGCGGGCCGACGTGCCTCGGCGGCACGCCGGACCTCCCGCGCCCGCTCATCGGCGGCGGTCGCCAGCGCCGCGAGTTCGCGGGCGGTCGCCTCCCGCTCGAGGGCCGCGGCAGCGGCGCGCTCACGCGGCGCGGCCTCCCGGGCGCGGGCGACGATCTCGCCTGCGGAACGGTCGGCGGCGGCGCGGCACCGGTCCGCCGAGGCGTGGGCGTCGGCACGGATCCGGTCGGCCTCCTGTACGGCGGCGGTCAGGACCTCGAAGATGGGCGCGAGCTCCGCGGCCGCGTCCCGGCGACGATCGGCCGGCGCGCCCACCGATGCGACCGGCCCGGGAACACCAGCCGGCCGGAACCGATCGAGCAGGTGCGAGACGCCGGGCACCACCCCATGGTGCCGCGCCGAGGCAGCCGAAGTGTACCGAAACACTACATTGATGATTAATTCGTGCCATCGGTGTCCACCAGGCCGCTTACCGCCTGCCCGAACGAACCGAAGCCGGCGACGCCGACCACGATCGTCCCAGCCGGGCGGCCCATCGCTGGTCCGGCGGACGAGGCCGGTTGCTTGCCGGTCACGAGCACTCTGTCAGTGCTCGGCGCGGACCACCACGACCGGGCAGGTTGCGTGATGGACGCAGTGCTGGCTGACCGACCCCAACAGAGCACCGACGAAGCCGCCGTAGCCATGGCTGCCGACCACGAGCAGATCCGCCCCCGAGGCCCGGTCGATGAGCACTGCGGCCGGATGGCCCCGCAGCACGCGCTGCTCAACCACGACACCGGGGTACGCGGCGGAAACCTTCTCAACCGCGGCGGCTAACGACTGCTGCGCGGCACCGGCCATATCCTCGCCGTCGACCACGGTCGGACCGGAGCCGAACCCTGAGTAGATGTCCCAGGCGATGACGGCTTCCACGATCGCGCCGGTGACCTGTGCCTGCGCTAACGCCCACTGCAGTGCCTCCACGGACGCTGCGGAGGTGTCGAAGCCGACGACGATTCGCCGTGGCGTTTCCTCGCCGTTGGACATGCTGACCTCCCGGCTGGGTGTCTTCACCATCGACTGCGTGCAGGGCACCAAGCGGTTCCTTCACGACGACGTCCCCGTGCGGGTTAGGCGTGGCGAAGCGGCTGGGTCGCTGCAGTGATGACAGGCAGGTGCTCGCGGATGAGCAGAGCGGTCGTGCTGACCACCCACACCAGCGCCAGCACGGCCGGCACGTACGACACCAGCAGTCCGCCGGGCAGGAGGGCTCCCGTGCCGCCGACGGCGAACGCGCCCAGAACCCTTGCGGTGGCGGCGGCGAGGGCCAGCCAGGCCAGCCACCTCGGGAACGCCGCGGTCTGCAGTATCGCCATCGCGGACGCGGCCAGTGGCAGCGCGCTCACCACGCCGGCGATGGTGCCCGCGATAGTCAGCGCGGTGAACGGGGCCGCGGTCATCGGTTGCAGGGTCGGGTGGGCGGTGACGGCGTACGTCATCCCGGCGAGGATCGACGTGACAACAACGCCGAGCGTGGCGAGGACGGCGAAGCCTGCCAGCACGAGCGCCGGTAGAACACCGGTGGAACCCGCGCGGCGGAATATGGCGGCCAGGGTAGCGCCGAACCAGACGACCAACGGCATGGCGGCAGCGAACAGGACCGAGGCGACCAGGATCTGATCGCGGTGGTCGACCACGTACGCCGTGATCGTCTCCGGTGATGCGTCAATACCTGGCGCCGAGCCCTCGATGAGGCGGCTCGCCACGACGAGGACGACCGCCCCCGCCCCGGCGAAACCGCCCCACCGTACGTCGTGGCTCATGGCGGTCTACCTCGCCTCGATCGAAATGCTCCGTCCGACGGTCTCCTGCTTGCGCAACGGCACCGACACGTCGAGGATCCCCTTGTCGTACGTCGCCTTGATGCTGTCCCGGTCGGCGTTACCGGGTAGCCGTACCGAGCGTTCCAGGACGCCGTAGCGGAACTCGGAGCGCCCCTTGGCCTCTTCGCGCTCCTCGCGTTCGGCGTGGATGGTCAGCGTCCCGTCCTCGACCGAGATCGAAATGTCCTTCGCGGGGTCCATCCCCGGCAGCTCCGCCCGAACGTGATATTCCTGGTCGGTCAGCGAGTCCTCTACCCGGATCATGTGACCGGTCATCTTGGGCCGCTCCATCTCGAACCAGTCGAACAGGTCGCCGAACATGCGCGGCACGAGCGTGGTAGTCATCTCCCCTCCTCCCCGTGAGGTGAACCCATACCGAGCCCGGCCCACCGGGCTCACAACAGGTCATCATATGCCGCACAGGCGTCCACAGCGGGCTTACCAGCAGGTCAAGCGCACAACCACCGCATTGCGGTCCGGCGTCGTAAGCCGTTTCGTCCACCGACATCTGCCGATCCGCACCATGCTGGTAGGTGGGCGCACGCACCTTGACCGGATCGCAGGGGGTGGACGATGGACGCCCGACCGGGAATCGTGGCCGGCGTGGACGACTCCGCTGACGGGTTCGTGGTGGCGTCGCTGGCGGTGTCGGAGGCCAACTGGCGCAGCGTGGGCCTACGCGTTCTCATCCCGCAGGCTTTGCGCGGCGAGGAATCGGGCACGGTCGCGCGCCGGGTGGTCCCACCGCTGCGATCCCGATTCCCAGCGGTCGACATCGTGGTGGAGTACGTCTGTGGTCCGGTGTCGGACCGTCTGATCGAGGCGTCCAGCGACGCCGCGATGTTAGCGGTCACCCGGGCGCTGGCGGGTGGGCGTCATCCCGTACTCGACGTGTGGCTGCCCGATCGTGTCCTCGTCCAGGCCCGCTGCCCGGTTATGGTCCCTGGTCACGGGAACACCGGGTGGCCCACGTCGCGTGGGCAGATCCTGGTCGGGGTGGACGGATCTGACTGCGGCGCCGCCGCGGCGCGGCTCGCCTTCGAGGCCGCGGCGCTACGGCGACTGCCGCTGCGGGCGATAACCATCTATTGCGTCGCGCCGCGTGCTCACGATGCCCTTCTCCGGGAGGGCCAGTACTGTGCCGCGACCGCGCAGACGCATGCCCATGACCTGCTGACCGCGAGCCTGACGCCCTTGTCTCAGGAGTACCCGCAGGTGCCGGTTACGGCGGAGCCGATGTACTCGCCCGACGTCCCGTCCGCCCTGATCGAGGCCACCGGACACGCCGATCTGATCGTCCTGGGCGCCCGTGGGCACGGCCCGATCCACTCCCAGGTCCTCGGCCCGGTGACCCGATGTGTCATCGACTATTCTCAGTGTCCCGTCCTGGTCGCCCATGGGGTTCTCCGCGCAGCACCACTCGCGCAGGGGTGTTAGCCGCGCGGTTCGCCTCGGACGATGACGACCGGGCACGGGCTGTGCTGGACGCAGTGCTGGCTGATCGAGCCGAGCAACGCTCCGGTGACGCCGCCGTAACCGTGGCTTCCCAGCACTAGTAACTGCGCCCCGATCGCAGCGTCGAGCAACGCCTGTGCCGCGTGGCCGGCGACGACGCTTTCCCGCACAGGTACGGCCGGTTGCGATCCCAGCGCCTCGCGCACGGCGGCCGAGAGCACCTTCCCGGCCTCGTCGGCCAGATCGTGGTACCCGCCGAGCCCGTAGTGCACCGGGTACGTCCACGCCGTGACCGCGTGCACGGTGGCGCCGGTCAGCTGGGCCTGCCGGGCGGCCCAGCGCAGGGCCTGCACCGACGAACCGGATCCGTCGACTCCCACCACGATCGTCTCGGCTGTACTGGTCATCTGCGCCTCCCTGCGGTTGCGCCGGCTGACCGACGCCGGTCGACCGCTCACCGCATCCCTGGCGACGGTCGGGCCGGAGCGAGCCTTCCCTGATCCGGAAGCCGGCCGCCGTACCCATTATGGTTATTTCGGGGCAAGTGCGGATTATCTTTGATGTCGGGCCACCACCCACGGCTGGAATCGACCTTGGCGACGCCGTGTCAGCGCGTCGGACCCACTGGAGGACAGATGCCGGGAACGGAATCCGTCGACCGGGCAAACTGGGTATCGGCGCTGGAGCAGCTGACCGCCCGGCACGCGGGCGACGCGGTCACTATCGAACTGCTTGACGACACCTACGGCGACCTCGACGAGGCCGAGCGCGTGCCGCTGTCGTCCGTCGTCTACGACCCGCGCGATGACGTGGTCGTCGTGGCCGTCGGCGCGGCGTCGGGCGACAGTCCCGGGATGCTCCGGCACCTCGTCGGCCACCCGACCGGTGTCGACATCTACGAGACGAGCGCGGGCGCGGCGCTGCGCGTCACCACCGAAGGCAGCACCATGATCGTAAGCTTCCATCGCGGCTGAGGCCGCACGTCGCTGTGACCGGCCTGCTGACAGACCTCTACGAGGTGCGGATGGCGGCGAGCTACCTGCGCCGCGGCATGACCGCACCGGCCACGTTCAGCTTGTTCGCCCGTCGTCTGCCCCGCCGGCGCGGGTTCCTTGTCGCCGCCGGCCTGTCCGACGCACTGGCTTTTCTGGAACAGTTCCGTTTTGACGATGATGAGCTGGCCTACCTGCGTACCGTAGTGGGCCTGGACGAAGGCGCGCTGCGGGCGCTGGGCGGGCTGCGGTTCACCGGTGACGTGTGGGCGGTGCCGGAGGGCCGCGTGGTGGGCGCGGACGTGCCGCTGCTGGAGGTGACCGCGCCGATCGCGCAGGCGCAGTTGGTGGAGACCGGACTGCTCAACGTGCTGACCTTCGCCACAGTGGTGGCGACCAAGGCGGCCCGCTGCCGGATCGCGGCCGGCGGAGCCGACCTGATCGACTTCGCGTTCCGCCGTACCCACGGCGTGGACGCGGCGATGGCGGTGGCGCGCGCGTCGGCGATCGCGGGGTTCGCTGCCACCAGCAACGTCGAGGCGGCCCGCCGATACGGACTGCGGGCCGCGGGCACGATGGCCCATTCGTACGTGCAGGCGTTCGGCGACGAGCGGGCGGCGTTCCGGGCGTTCGCCCTGGACTTTCCGGACCGTCCGGTATTCCTCGTCGACACGTACGACACGCTTGCCGGCGTGCACCACGCCGTGGAGGTCGTGGACGAGGTCCGTCCCGTCGGGCCGGTGGGCATCCGGTTGGACTCCGGCGACTTCGACGCGTTGGCCCGGGCGAGCCGTGCCATCCTCGACGCCGCCGGGCACTCCAGCGCGCGGATCATCGCCAGCGGTGGGCTGGACGAGGACTCGATCGCCACGCTGGTGGCCGGGGGCGCGCCGATCAACGCGTACGGGGTGGGTACCCGTATGGGTGTGTCCCGCGACGCGCCGTCGCTGGACAGCGCGTACAAGTTGGTCGACTACGCGGGCCGGCCGGTGCTCAAACTGTCCCCGGGCAAGGCGACGCTGCCCGGCGCCAAGCAGGTCTACCGGGCCGCGTCGGCGGGGGTGCCCGACGTCATCGCGCTGCGCGGCGAGCCCGCCCCCGCCGGGCTGCGGCCCATACTAGAGCCGGTGATGGTAGGCGGCGTGCGGCTGTCGCCGGCGGATCCCGCCGCGCAGGTGCGGGCCGCGCGGGAACGCTTCGAAGCCGACCTGGCATGGCTGCCCGCTGCCGCCCGCCGCCTCGACGACCCGCAGCCCGTGACCGCCACGCCGAGCGCCCCATTGGCCGATCTGCGCGATCGGCTCACCGCGGGCCTAACCCCTCCGCCGGTGCCCCCCTTGTGACCGGTGTGCCCTCCTGGGTAGGGTTCGAGTGGGATCCTGCCTGTATGGGGTGGGACCTGATCACCAAGACCCCCGCCCAACGCGCGGCGGCGAACCTCTCGGACTATCCACGCATGCGGGAGACGTTCGACTGGGCGCAGGCCCGCACGCGCCTGTCGGGGGTACCGGGCGGCGGGCTCAATATCGCGTACGAGGCCGTCGACCGGCACGCCACGGGGCCGCGCGGTGACGCCACCGCCCTACGGTGTCTCAGCGCAACCGGTACGACCGACGTCACGTACCAGGACCTGCTGCGCCTGACGAGCCGGTTCGCTTCGCTGCTGGACACCCTCGGGGTAAGACCGGGCGAACGGGTGTTCTCCCTGCTCGGACGGGGCGTGGAGTTGTACGTCACGGCGTTGGGCACCCTGCGCCACGGCAGCGTGTACTCGCCGCTGTTCGCCGCGTTCGGCCCCGACCCCGTACGGGAACGCATCGCCCGGGGCGACGGTGCCGTCCTGGTTACCACGCCGGAGTTGTATGAGCGCAAGGTGGCACCGGTGCGTGAGCAGTTGCCGGGGATGCGTCACGTCCTCGTTCTTGGCGACCCGCCGCCGGGCACGGTGAGCCTGGCCGACGAGCTGGCGCGGTGCCCGGACAGGTTCGACGTCGCGCCGACCCGGGCGCGGGACATGGCGCTGCTGCACTTCACCAGCGGCACGACCGGCGCGCCGAAGGGCGCCGTGCACGTGCACGAGGCGGTGGTCGCGCACCACGTCACCGCGGCCTGGGCCCTGGATCTGCGGCCGGATGACGTGTTCTGGTGCACCGCCGATCCCGGATGGGTCACCGGCACCTCGTACGGGATCATCGCGCCACTCACGCACGGCGCGACCGTCGTGGTCGACGCGGCGGAGTTCGACGCGAAGCGCTGGTACGCCAACCTCGCCGACCAGCACGTGAGCGTCTGGTACACCGCACCCACCGCGCTGCGGATGCTCATGCGCCACGGCGCCGACCTGGCCGACCAGTACGACCTGTCCGCGCTGCGTCACATCGCCTCCGTCGGCGAACCGCTCAACCCGGAGGCCGTGGTCTGGGGTGCGCAGGCGCTCGGGCATCCGATCCACGACAACTGGTGGCAGACCGAGACCGGCGCCATCATGATCAGCAACTTTCCGGCGGTGGACATCCGACCCGGCGCCATGGGCCTGCCGATGCCCGGCGTCGACGTCGCCGTCCTGCGCCGCGGCGACGACGGCCGGGCCCGCGTCGAAGGCGGCGAGGTGACCGTCGCGGCCGCCGACGAGGTCGGTGAACTCGCGGTACGCCGCGGCTGGCCGTCGATGTTCCGCGGCTACCTGCACGACGACGAGCGCTACGCCCGCTGCTTCGCCGGGGCGTGGTACCTGACCGGCGACCTGGCCCGATCCGACCGCGACGGATACTACTGGTTCGTCGGGCGGGCCGACGACGTCATCAAGTCCGCCGGGCACCTCATCGGCCCGTTCGAGGTCGAGAGCGCCCTCATGGCGCATCCGGCCGTCGCCGAGGTGGGTGTCATCGGCAAGCCCGACCCGGTCGCCGGCGAACTCGTCAAGGCGTTCGTCACGCTCAAGCCGGGCCACGAGGCGTCCGACGAACTGCGGCTGGACCTGCTCGCGTTCGGCCGGCGCAACCTCGGCGGCGTGGCCCCGAAGGAGATCTCCTTCGACCAGCACCTGCCGCACACCCGCAGCGGCAAGGTCATGCGCCGGCTGCTGCGCGCGCGGGAACTCGGGCTCGACGAGGGCGACACATCCACACTGGAGGCCCCGGTATGACCACGACCGCACCCGCGCAGGCGGCACCGGACACCGCTTACCGGATCGGGCTGCTGCGGCAGATGCTGCGCATCCGCCGGTTCGAGGAGCGCTGCGTCGAGCTGTACAGCGCGACGAAGATCCGCGGGTTCATGCACCTGTACATCGGCGAGGAGGCCGTCGCGGTCGGAGTGATGAGCGCGCTCACCCCGGTCGACGCGGTGGTGTCCACCTACCGCGAGCACGGCCACGCCCTGGCCCGCGGCCTGTCGATGCCATCGGTCATGGCCGAGATGTACGGCAAGGCCACCGGGTGCAGCCATGGCCGCGGCGGGTCCATGCACCTGTTCGACGCGGGCACCCGGTTCTACGGCGGCAGCGCGATCGTCGCGGGTGGCCTGCCGCTCGCCGTGGGCCTGGCACTGGCCGACCGCATGACCGCCCGTCCGGTGGTGACCGCGTGCTTCTTCGGCGACGGAGCGGTGGCCGAGGGCGAGTTCCACGAGTGCCTCAACCTCGCCGCCCTGTGGCGGCTGCCGATACTGCTGTGCTGCGAGAACAACCTGTACGCCATGGGCACCCGGCTGGATCGGGCGCAGGCGGCCACGAACCTGTCCGAACGGGCCGCCTCGTACGCGATGACCGCCCGCGTGGTCGACGGCATGGACGTCCTCGCCGTCGCCGACGCCGCCAGCGACGCCGTCGCCCAGATCCGCGCCGGGCACGGCCCGTACTTCCTGGAACTGCGGACCTACCGGTACCGGGCGCACTCGATGTACGACCCCGACCGCTACCGCGACAAAGCCGAGATCGAGCAGTGGCAGCAACGCGACCCCATCGACGCCCTCACCACCCACCTGACCGACGCCGGGGAGCTGGACGAGGCCACCGTCGCCCGCCTGGAATCCGAACTCGCCGACGAGCTGGACGCCGCTGTCGAGGCCGCGGACCGCGCGCCCGTCGAACAGGTCGACGACCTGACCCGATTCGTCTACCGCGACCCCGCCGGCTACGGAACCACCGGATGACCCAACTGACCTACCGGGAAGCGGTGCGCGAGGCGATCCGCGACGCCATGCGACGCGACGAGCGCGTCTTCCTCATGGGCGAGGACGTCGGCCCCTACGGCGGCGCCTTCGGCGTCAGCCTGGGCCTACTGGAGGAGTTCGGGCCCGACCGCGTCCGCGACACTCCCCTGTCGGAGTCGGCGTTCGTCGGCGCCGGAATCGGCGCCGCGCTGGGCGGGCTGCGACCCATCGTCGAGATCATGACGGTCAACTTCAGCCTGCTCGCGCTCGACCAGATCATGAACAACGCCGCCACCCTGCTGCACATGTCCGGCGGCCAGTTCAACGTCCCCCTGGTCATCCGCATGACCACCGGCGCGGGCCGGCAACTCGCCGCCCAGCACTCACACAGCCTCGAAGGCTGGTACGCGCACATACCCGGGCTGCGCATCCTCACCCCGGCCACCGTCGACGACGCCCGCGGCATGCTGTGGCCAGCACTGCAGTGCCCCGACCCGGTGCTCATCTTCGAACACGGCGGCCTCTACAACGTCACGGGCGACACGGACGGCTCCGACGTGGACATCGACACCGCCGCGGTACGGCGCACCGGCCGCGACGTGACCGTCATCGCGTACGGCGGCACGCTCGCCACCGCGCTCGCGGCCGCCGACGACCTCGCCGCCGAGGGCGTCGACGCCGAGGTCATCGACCTCCGCACCCTGCGTCCGCTCGACGACGCCACCATCCTCGGCTCGGTCGGACGCACCCACCGGGCCGTCATCGTCGACGAGGGTTGGCGCTCCGGAGGCATCGCCGCCGAGATCAGCGCCCGCATCAGCGAACAGGCGCTCTACGACCTCGACGCGCCCGTCGCCCGGGTCTGCTCGGCCGAGGTACCCGTCCCGTACGCCCACCACCTCGAACAAGCCGCGCTGCCGCAGCCCGACGACGTCGTTGCCGCGGCCCGGCAGGCGGTGAGTTGACCATGGCCGAGTTCCGCATGCCGGCACTCGGCGCCGACATGGACTCCGGCGTCCTCCTGGAATGGCTCGTCCACCCCGGCGACCACGTGCGACACGGCGACATCGTCGCCGTCGTCGACACGTCCAAGGCCGCCATCGAAGTCGAATGCTTCGACACCGGCGTCGTCGACCAACTGCTCGTCCAGCCTGGCACCCGGGTACCGGTCGGCGAGCCCCTCGCCCTCATCACCTCGGACACGCCGGAAGCCGCGGCGATAGCGGTCCCAGCGGCACCGGCCGCCCAGACGGCGGCGACGGAGGCGTCGCCGGTCACGTCGCCGCTGGTACGCCACCAGGCTGACGTTGAACACGTCGACCTGGCCCACGTGCACGGCACCGGGCCTGGCGGCCGCGTCACCCGTGCCGATGTCGAGGCCGCGAGCCACCCCGCGGCGCCACCGCCGCCGACCGGCGATCATGAACCTCGCCGGGTACGCGCGTCACCGCTGGCCCGACGGCTCGCCACCGAACTGGGGCTTGACCTGGCCACCGTCGTCGGCACCGGTAGCGGCGGCGCCATCGCGGCCGAGGACGTACGCCAGGCCGCGGCCGCCCGGGTCGCCGGCGTCCCTGCCACCGAACCTGTCGCCCCGACGCCAGTTCCGGCCCGCCCGGCTGCCGCGGCGACCGGCGGCGACCGGACGGCCGCCATGCGGCAGACCATCGCGGCGCTCATGGCCCGCTCCAAACGGGAGATCCCGCACTATTACCTGACCGAGACGATCGACCTGGCCGCCCTCGTGGACCACCTGCGGGCCCGCAACTGCGACCTGCCCGTACCCGAACGCCTCATCCCCGCCGCGGCGCTGCTCAAAGCCGCCGCCCGTGGGCTGACCGCTGTCCCCGATCTCAACGGCTTCTACGCCGACGACCAGTTAACCCGCGCCGACGCCGTCCACCTCGGCATCGCGATCTCCCTGCGCGGCGGCGGCCTCGTCGCACCCGCCATCCACCACGCCGACCAGCTCACGCTCGCCGAACTCATGGCACGCCTGAAAGACCTCGTGGCCCGTACCCGGGCCGGACGGCTGCACCGCGCCGAACTCGCCGACCCCACCATCACCGTGTCCAACCTCGGCGACCAGGGCGTCGAATCATTTCTCGGCGTCATCTACCCACCGCAGGTCGCCCTCGTCGGGTTCGGCCGCGTCACCGACCGGCCCTGGGCCGTGGCCGGCATGCTCGGCGTACGCCCCACCGTGACCATGAGCCTCGCCGCCGACCACCGCGTCACCGACGGCGCCACCGGCGCCCGCTACCTCACCACCGTCAACGACCTCCTGCAACAACCGGAACAGCTATGACACCCGACGACACCGAACGTCTCATCCGCACCGCCCTGCACGAGATCGCGCCGGACGCCGACCTGGCCGCCCTGGCCCCCGACGCCGACCTGCGCGAAACGCTCAACCTCGACTCGCTGGACTTCCTCCAACTGGTCGAACTTCTCAGCGCACGCACCGGACACCGCATCGACGAGGACGACTACCCGAGGCTGGCGACGCTCCGCCAGGCCGTCGCGTTCCTGTCCACGCCGGCCTGAGCGGCCGCAAGCCCACCCGGCGGCTGCCCCCACTGGCACATGGCGAAGGTTTGGCCAATGCGGACCGGTACGAAGACCGCGGTGTTGTCGCTGGCAGGGGTGTTTTCGGGCTGGTGCTCTTCCTACCGGCGGGGACGTTCGACTAGTGGCAGGCGTGGGGTCTTTATCGGCGTCTACGCCGCCGCGACGGCGGGTCCCACGATCTACCTCGTGGTCAGCGATCCGGCCGCGATCGAGCGACGCATGAAGGTCGGGCAGGCGACCAGGCCGGTGCAGAAAGTACTAATCGTTCTCGCGTTCCTTCTGATGCCGGCGTTGATGTCGTTCTGCGCGCTTGATCATCGGTCCGGCTGGTCGCCCGTCCCGTTGGTGGCGACCTTGATCGGGGACGCGCTGGTGACGGGCGGCCTGGTTGAACAGGACCGGACTCACTGTTTCGCCAGGAACTCCCACATCCGGTCAGCGGCCGTAGCGGCACCGTCCATCGTGCGCATGGCCTGCGCCAGCTCCTCGGCATGGCGTCGGTAGGACCTGTTGCCCACAACCGACCGCACGGCATGCCGGATGACCGGTGCCCGCCACCTGTGCCGTTGGATGCGGATCCCGGCCCCCGCGTCCATCACGTGGTCCAGATTGATCTGCTGCTCAAGTTGCAGTCCGACACCGACGATCGGAGTACCGGTGGCCAGTGCGGTCTGCACCGTGCCCTGCCCGCCGTGGCTCACCACCACGTCCGCCAACCGGCTCGCCGCCAGGGCCGGAATGAACCTATCTGTGACCAGAGCCCGATGACTCCGCACGGCCGCCTGCGCCTCCGCCAGCGAACAGACCGCCGGTGGGGCAAGGACCACGACGTTGTACTCCTCCTCTGCCGCGCCCTCGGCGCCCGCACGCACCGGCGCAGCCACGGCGCGGATCGCCTCAACCAGCACGTCCGGGGTCCCGGAGCTACCCATGGTCACCAACACCGCCGGACGGCCCCCGTCCGATAACGCGGCGGCCACCTCCGGATCGAGATCCGGGGAACCTAGCTGCGCGGCCATCCAGGTGTCAGCGAACAACGGCCCGGTCACCGCGAATCCCGCAGGCACCTCGTAGCGCTCGTGAAACGACGGCAGGTCCGTCACCAGGGTCAGGTCAGCCCGCAGGGCGTCGAAGAAGCTCAGCGGCCCCTCGTTCGGCCAGCCGAACGCCGCCGCCGCGGCGCCCAGCCGAAGCTGGCGGA
The DNA here is from genome assembly GCF_039528515.1 of Luedemannella flava. Lineage (NCBI taxonomy): Bacteria > Bacillati > Actinomycetota > Actinomycetes > Micromonosporales > Micromonosporaceae > Luedemannella > Luedemannella flava. Next base: position 53,424 of record NZ_BAAALT010000076.1, on the reverse strand, counting down.
AGATCGGGGCTCTCGTCATCATGGGCGCACCGACCCGGGCGATCATGCGCCGAACCGGTCGCGGGAGACGGGGCAGCACGGGCACCGGATCGGGCACGTCGACCAAAAGGCCGCCCGTCACACAGGCCCGATGCAGGGGCAGCGGCAGGAAGGCGATCGTCGGCACGCCGATCAGCCGGGCCGCCAGACTGCCGAACGGCCACATGCCGTGCAGGACGACGTCCGGTCGGACAGCACGCAGCGCGTCCAGCTGGCCGCCGAGGAACGCGGCGGCGATCTCCGTCGAACCGACCAGTTCCGGCAGTTCCCACTGAAGATCCTCCGCGATGCTGCGGCCCGCCACCCGCGGCTCGCAGGCGACGACGGAGAAGCCGGCCGCCTCGATCATGGGTTCAAAGCGGCTGCCCCCCGATAGGAAGCAGATACGCACGTCGTGGTCGGCCGGGCGCCGCTCACGCAGCGCACGGGCGAGCGCGACCGCCCGGGTCGCCTCCCCCGCATCGGAGAGCGCCACACTGACCGCGACATCAACGGCTTTAGGCATAAGGGCCTACTCCGATTCATGGCGTCACGCGGCCCCACACAGACGACTGTCCCGGCCGCTGGGGCGACTCCACTACGTGTCGATGGCGTCGTCGGTCACCCACACAAGTGGTCCAACCGATGATCAATATTGGACTTGCAGCCCGATTATGCTGGGGTTTCGACTCGGCTGCGCGGTGAAACTGACAGCCGCTCGGGGCGGCGCAAGCCAGCCGGACTCGATGCCGCCGGTGCCCCCGCCGTCCACGTCGTCGACCCCACTTCGGCCCACCCTGGGTCGGCACCCCGCCGACGTCAGCCCGCCCGTATCCGCGTTTCATGGTCGTGTATTCCCACGCTGCCGCCGGGGTGTGAGCAGGACACTGGACGATGACGAACCCGGGTGGCGGTGAGGTGAGGCGATGTCGTTTCTTGATCGCAGCGACGCCGGCCGGCGGCTGGCCCGACGGCTGGAGCACCTGCGCGGGACCGATGTCGTCGTGCTCGGCCTGCCCCGCGGCGGCGTACCCGTGGCCGCCCAGGTCGCCCGCGCACTCGACGCGCCGCTGGACGTCATCGTGGTGCGCAAGCTAGGGGTTCCCTTCCAGCCCGAGGTAGCCATGGGCGCCGTCGGTGAAGACGGTGCGCTCGTGCTCAACCGCGACGTCCTGCGCACGGCCCGCGTCGGCGAGCGCGAACTGGCCGCCGTCGAGCGGCACGAACGTACCGAGGTCGACGACCGGGTACGTCGCTTCCGCGGGGTACGCCCCCGCGTGCCGCTGGATGGGCGCACGGCCGTGCTCGTCGACGACGGCATCGCCACCGGGGCGACGGCCCGCGCGGCGGTCGAGGTCGCGCGCGCCCATGGCGCGGCACGGGTGGTACTGGCCGTGCCGGTCGCCGCGCCGTCGGCCGTGGAGCAGCTGTCCCACGTGGCCGACGATGTGGTCTGCGTGGAGACGCCCGCGTACTTCGCCGCGGTCGGCCAGTTCTACGACGACTTCCGGGCGACGACCGACGACGAGGTCACGGCGTTGCTTCAACAGGTAGCAGACAGAACCACCACTGGGTCGGAAACGACGACGCCCGGTGACCCGGTCGGCGACGTTTCCGACCCGCCGGGCCTGGACACCGACGTCACCGTCACGGCAGGCGGCACACGACTGGCGGGCCGGCTCACGTTGCCTTCGGGCGCCGCCGGGCTCGTGGTTTTCGTCCACGGCAGCGGCAGCAGCCGCCACAGCCCGCGCAACCGCTATGTCGCGGCCGTCCTCAACGACGCAGGTTTAGGCACGCTGCTGTTCGACCTGCTTACCGTGCACGAGGAGGCCGACCGGGTCAACGTATTCGACATCGAGCTGCTCGCCGGCCGGCTGGGTGGGACCTTGGCCTGGGCTCGCGACGGGCCCGCCACCGCGCGTCTGCCTATCGGCCTGTTCGGTGCCAGCACCGGCGCCGCGGCCGCGCTATGGGCCGCCGCGGAACCGGACGCAGGTATCGCCGCCGTGGTGTCCCGCGGCGGCCGACCGGACCTGGCCGCGCCCCGGCTGAGCCTGGTACAGGCGCCGACACTGCTCGTCGTGGGCGGCCTGGACAGCGCCGTGCTAGAGCTCAACCAGGCTGCCGCCGCGAGGCTGCGCTGCGAGCACCAGCTCGCGGTGGTGCCGGGCGCGACCCACCTATTCGAGGAACCCGGCACCCTGCAGGCCGCCGCCGAACTGGCCCGCGACTGGTTCAGCAGCCGCCTCCCAGCCGGCAAGACAGCCGGACGGGCACCGTGAGCGCGCCGCTGAGGTATGGCGCAGGCGGACCGCAGTGAAGGCGGCGGGCGGCGACCTGCTCGATCCCCGCGACGGGCCCGGCCACGCCAGCATCACCGTGGGGTGGGCCTGTTGCCGTCCACCCCACGGGTGTTGCGCGGCTAGCAGCCGCTGGTGCTGTCGCCGCCGTCGACGGTGCAGGTGTCGGAGCCCAGCCGCCGTTGGCGGTGTCGCCGCCGCGCCGAAAGTGACTGGGAGTCATCGCCAACGACCAGCATCCGTACCCGCTCAACCTGCTGCTCGGGCAGGCACTCGAGATCGACGTCCGCGAGATCATTCACGAAACTGCCTTCCTGTCACGAGCTTCCTGGGGCAGCCACCGCCACCGCGGACGAACGATCACTATGCGGGCGCAATCTCTGGCAGTTCGGCCGCGATGGTTGAGGCGTATGTATTGCAGGCGCCCAGCGGGTTGGGCAGCAGTTCGAACCACCAGAGTTCGGGCGTGTCCGACCATCGTTCAAGGCGCTGGATCCGGCCATCGGCGAGGAGCTGTTCAAGCCGGCTACGTCCCGGCAGCGGGCTCACATGGACCGACCTACGGTTGAGTTGTTCACCCCGACCTTTGACGTCACACCTGGGCGCACTGGTCATCGTGGCGACCTCGACGCTGCTGAAGAAGGTCGAGAACATGCAACAGGACGGGCCCGCCACGAATGACGATGGCGCTCGTGCGGTTCACACCGCGTGCCCGCACGCACTGGCACACTCATACGCTCGGCCAGACTCTGCACGTCATTGAAGGGGTCGGTTTGGTCGGCACCCGCGACGGGAGTTTCCTTCGCATCCACGCTGGCGAAACCGTCGTATGCCCGCCAGAGAAAGAGCACTGGCACGGAGCGACCGTTGACACGTTCATGGCCCATATGGCGATAGTTGAGGCCTTGCCTGACGGCGGGGACCCCACTACCTGGCTCGAGCCGCTAGCCGACGAGGACTACACCCCCAAGGGCTGGCCGGCGGATCGCTTCGTCACCCGAAAACCGGTGCGCCGGACGACGATAATTGTCCGGCGCACCGGTAGCGCCCGACCGAGCCGGTGGGGTCAGCAGCGGGCTGTGACCGCCGCGCCGTTGCCAGGCAGTATCGAGTCCTTGGACCAGCCCCGGAAACCGGTGTTCCGAACCCTGAGGTAGGTCCAGGTGCCGCCCTCCCCAACCGACCAGCAGTAGTAGTCCAGTTGGTCGCCGGAACGGATCACGTCCCGGATGGTGCACGCGGTACTGGGACCGCTCCGGAGGTTGAAGCTTCTTCCTCTGTATGTGACGAAGGCACCATGGTCACGATTAGCCCCGGTGTCACCGCACGCACGTGCGGAATGTTCCGTCTCGGCGACGGGGGTGAGTCTCGGCACCCCGGTCTGGGGCGTCCCGGTACCGCCGGCCTGGGCGACGGCGGATGACCCAGCCAGCAGGACGCCGGCCATTCCGAACGCGGCTGCGACTTGAATAGGCATGCGCATTGCACGTCTCCTCATCCCTTTGGAACTGGCGGTACCCGTCTGACGCCGTCACACCAGTCGGTGTCGGCTGCCATGCTGCGCCGGGCGAGGCGGGCACAGCCCTCAAAGACGGGACCCTACGCCGACATCCGTGCGGGCAGGCCCCGGATGGGAACAACGCTGCCAGCGCCGAGGCCCGGCCAGCGCTTCAACCCCTGAACAGTCCCGATTCTTGGGTGGCGTGGGGCGAGTGGTGACGGGGAAGGCTTCCTTCTCAAGGCCGTCTTGCGGCGAGTTGGGTCACAGCGCGAAGCTGGACGACGAGTTTGCCTTCCACGTCCTGGTCGGGCTGCCTCGGATGCGGCTGGAGGTCAAGCCAGCGACCACGTTCCGGTCTGGTGGGTGAGGCCGAGCTTGATCAGGGCCGATGTTGGCGGTAGGCGGTGGTGAGATCGTCGCGGGTGGCCCAGTCGTGGCGGGCTTGGCGCAGCAGCGCGTCGTGTTCATGCAGGTTGAGGATGCGTCCGGTCTGCGACGTCGTGCAGCGGGCTCGTAGCGGGCAGCGCGGCGAGGGCGTCTATGGGTCAACGCTCGGCGCGAACCACCACAACCGGGCACGTCGCGTGGTGGGCACAGTGCTGGCTGACCGAACCCAACAGGGCCCCGACGAAGCCGCCGTGGCCGTGGCTGCCGACCACCAACAGGTCCGCCCTACTGGCCGCATCGATGAGCACGGCAGCCGGATGACCCCGCAGCACCCGCTGCCGCACCACAACATCGGGGTATGCGGCGGATGCCTCTCCGACAACACCGGCCAACGATTGTTGTGCGGCGTCGGCCAGATCTTCGCCGTCGACCACCGGCGGCCCGGATCCAAAGCCGGAGAAGATGTCCCACGCGACGGGAGTTGCCCCCTGATCTTGGACACTTGAAACTGGGATCGTGATGGTCCTGGTGGACAGGAGTCCTGGAACACGGTGGTGAACAAGCACTACCCCGCGCAGTTCAAGGCGGACGCGGTCGCGTTGTACCGGTCTCGGCCGGGCGCGACGATCGCGCAGATCGCCGACGATCTCGGGGTCAACCGGGAGACGCTGCGTACCTGGCTTCGGGCCGACGATCAACGGCGGGGCGGGACCGTCGACGCTGTGGGTGCCGAGAATGCCGTCCGTACTGGTCAGGGTCCTTGAACGGGTCGAGGCAGTCTGGTTGTGTCGCGGGTGGCCGATCGCGGAGGATCCCGTGCTGTGCTGCTTCGACTGGCCTACCTCGGCGTGACCAACGCGTTCGCGTTGCTGGGGCTGCTGCCCATGAGCGATCGGGCCAAGGACGTGGAGATCCTGGCCCTGCGCCACCAGATCGTCGTCCTCGAACGGCACCTGCACGGTGCGAAGGTGCGCTTCACCCCGGCCGACCGCGCCCTGCTTGCCGCGCTCCTGAACCAACTGCCCCGCGGCATGCTGCACCAGATCCGGCTGCTGGTTCGCCCGGACACCGTGTTGCGGTGGCATCGCGACCTCATCGCGGCACGCCACGCCCGCATCTCACGTCCGAAGCGCTTCGGTCGGCCACCGACAGTGCGGTCAATCCGCGTACTGGTGCTGCGCTTGGCGCGGGAGAACGCCTCATGGGGATACAGGCGCATCCACGGCGAGTTACTCACCCTCAGGATCAAGGTCGCCGCCTCGACTGTCTGGGAGATCCTTAAAGAAGCCGGCATCGACCCTGCACCCGACCGCGGCGGCCAGACGTGGACGGCGTTCCTGCGTTCCCAAGCCGAAGTCATCCTCGCCGCGGACCTCTTCGAGACAGTGACCCTGAACACCGACCCCACCGGGGACTCTCCAACGCCCGCCCGCTGCGGCTACTGCCCGATCCGATCGTTGATCAAGACGCGATCGCGCGTCTCACCGTTCGCCGACATGACCGCCTCGGCGGCATCATCCATGAGTATGAACAGGCCGCTGGACCTGCACGGACAGACTTTTCGGCACCCACAGAGCACGACTGCCCCCAGACATAAACAAACCGCAATCAACAAGATCGAGATTCAGATACTCTGACCTGCAGATATTGGTGGACCATACTTGGCAGAATAAGAACCGCATACCCGCAGCTCAGGGCCCAATCGTGACGGTATCAGCCGTTCGCCGCCGCACCCCCTGACCGATTCACCGCCCAGCCGCCGCAGCGCCGCCGTCGCGCGATCGGGGTTCGTCGCTGCTGGCACCGGCTCTGTCGCCGGCAATTCTCGCAGTTGCCTTGGTGACGTAGTGAGCTGGTCCGCGGTGACGCCGGACCGGGTGGAGATTGCCGGCACGATTACTCGTGTAATGCGGTCTCGTAGGCCGAGTGGAGCCCCTCGGCCGCTCGCGGAGCGTGAGGATCTGGCCGAGGGGCGCCGAGGTGCAGGTGGCGCAGATCGTCCATGAAACGAGCGAGGAGTTCCGGGCCGCCGTCGCGTAGCAACTCGGCACGAACCCGCAGGCGACGTTCGCCGCTGCGGTGGGCGAGGCCCCACGAGCCGAGCGCCACCATGATCGGCAACGTTTGGATGCCGGCCTCCGTGAGCGAGTAGGCCGCCCGTTGCCCACGCCGGGCTTCCTGCCGCGTGAGCAGACCCGCATCCGAGAGCCGCCGCAAGCGGCTGCTGAGGATGTTCGGGGCGATGCCTTCCTCGCTGCCGGCGAGCAGTGCGCGGAAGTGACGTCGGTCGCCGAACATGATGTCGCGCAGCACGAGCATCGCCCACGGGTCGCCCAGGACCTCGACCGCCTGATTGATCGGGCAGCCCGAGCGTGGCGCGGGATCCATCGACAGCCCTCTCTCGTAAGTGATTGCAGATTACTATCACTCTATTTAGGGTGGCGGCTAGCAGTAGCAGACCGCTATCACTTGGAGGGCTGATGCCAGGCCGGTTCGTATACTGGATGAACGTGTCCCTCGACCTCAGGATCGAGCACGCCAAGGACGAGCAAGGCGGCGGATCGTGGATGCGCATCGGCGAGTCCCTGCATCTCGAGTTCAACTCACGGGCGCGAGCGCTGTCGCTCATGGTCCAGGGACGCACCATCTACGAGACGATGGAGGGATTCTGGCCGAGAGCGCGCGACGACGCCTCGTTGCCCGGCTTCCTTCGCGAGTACGGTCAGATCTGGACCTCGATGCCGAAGGTGCTGGTGTCGCGAACGCGCACCAGCGCCGAGCACAACACGCGGGTCATCAATGCCGACGACGCCGTCCCCGCGCTCGCGGACCTTCGCGCGCAGACCGAGGGCGACATCGGCGTCGGAGGTGCCACGCTGGCTACCGCGCTACTCCGGGCCGGGCTGCTGGATGAACTGCTGCTCTTCACCCACCCCGTCATCCTCGGTGCCGGCCGACCGCTGTTCGACAGCCACGAGCCGCTGGAGCTGGACCTGGTCGAGCAGGTGCGCTTCGACCAGGGCGTTACCCTCCACCGATACGCCGTCCGTAGGTTGCGTGCATGACCATGAGCACCGGACTTGCTGTGTTGACCTGGCCACTGCACACCGACCGTCTGACCCTGCGGCCGGCAACCACGGACGACGCCGATGCCACCTGGCGTTTCCGCCGCCACGAGGACGTGAGCCGTTGGATCACCCGTGCTTCTGCCACCCTGAACGAGCACCGAACCTGGTTCCGGGACCCCGACAGCCTGGCCAGGACGCTCGTGATCGAGCGCAGCGGCACGATCATCGGCGACCTCATGTTGAGGATCGAAAACGCCTGGGCCCAGGCGGAGATCGCCGAACGCGCCCGCGGCGTGCAAGCAGAGCTGGGATGGGTGCTGCACCCGGAGCACGCCGGCCACGGATACGCCACCGAAGCCGTCCGGGAGCTGCTCCGGCTCTGCTTCGAGGATCTCGGACTGCACCGCGTGACGGCCACCTGCTTCGCCGCCAACGAGGCATCGTGGCGACTCATGGAACGCGTCGGGATGCGCCGTGAGTTCTACACCGTCCGGGATTCCCTGCATCGATCCGGCGAGTGGCTCGACCGCGTCGGCTATGCCCTGCTCTCCGACGAGTGGCCCGGTTCGGCATAGCCTCCGGGTCGTGCGGCATGATCCGGCGACGCGTGCAGACTCCCGTACCCAATCGGTCGAACGGTCTCGCGGTCCGGGCGAGGACCGGGTCCGCATGCCACGCACCGGCCCGTGGCCGCTTGAGCGCCCGACATATTCCCAGCTCACCACACATCTGGCCGATGTGGTTCGCGCACTGCCAACAATCGATTCACGTTTGCCGAGGTCAGGGGCTATGGGTGGACCATACTTGGCAGAATCCGAACCACATCCCAGCAGCTCAGGGACCAGTTGTGATGATCCAGGGGCTTGACCCCTGATCTTGGACACGGGGTTATGCGGCTGGCGCGAGCGTAGCTTGTGTTGTTCGACTGCTGCGCTCGTAGTTGATCGGGGACTGCTGTCCGAGCCGGGAGTGGCGGCGGACGGTGTTGTAGCGGTGCAGCCAGCGGAACGAGGTCAGCCGTGCTTCGCGTTCGTTGGTGAACGCGCGGCGGCCTTGCAGCGTTTCGCGTTTGAAGGTCGCGTTGAACGACTCGGCCAGGGCGTTGTCGGCGGAGCTGCCTACCTTGCTCATCGACTGCCGGACGCCGGCATTCTGGCAGGCTGCGGCGAAGGCTTTGGCGGTGTACTGGGCGCCGTGGTCGGTGTGCATGATCGCCCCGTTGAGGCTGCCCCGGGTCCGCTGCGCGGCGTGGAGAGCGTCGATGACCAGGTCGGTGCGCATGTGATCGGCGATCGCCCAGCCCACGAGGCGCCGTGAGTGCAGATCGATGACGGTCGCCAGGTAGAGGAACCCGCGTTCACCGACCGGCAGATAGGTGATGTCGCCGACGTAGCGCTGGTTGACGGCCGGGGCGGTGAAGTCACGGCCGATCAGGTCCGGGGCCTTGGCCGCAGTCGGGTCGCAGATGGTGGTCTTCGTGCGGCGACGCAGCCGCAGACCCTGGATGCGGTAGCGGCGCATCACCCGCGCGACGCGCTTGCGGTTGACCCGCTGGCCGGCCTCGCGCAGTTCCGCGGTGACCCGGGGTGCCCCGTAGGTGCCGTCATGAGCAGCGTGCACCGCCCGGATCCGGACCGCCAAGGCAGCGTCCGCGGCGTCACGGGCGGCCCGATCCGCGGCGGTGGACTGCCAGTAGTAGAAGCTGGATCGGGCGATGTTGAGGATCTGGCACAACCGCTTCACGCCGTAGCGCTGCTGGTGGTGGGCGACGGTTCTGATGAAGCCAGCCGGATCGAACAGCGTGAGCGGGCCTGAACCGAGCATGACCCCATGCGGGCCGAACCCGACTGGCATTCACTCTGTCTAGGATCCGGCCTCGGTGGTGAGGATCTGATTTCCCCTTACTGTGATGGCGATTTCCTTGAGGCCTCGCGGGGCAGATCCCTGAAGGCGGGAGCCGTCTACGTCCATGAACGTTGAGCCATGGGCGGGGCACTTGACGACACCATTCTTCGGTGGGCTGACGATGGCGCCCAGGTGCGGGCAGCGCGCGTCGAAGGCCTTGAACACGCCCTCCTCCGGCTGGACGACCAGAATGCCGCTGACGACAATTCCGCCGCCCACAACGACCTCGTCGGTCGTGGTCAGGCGCTTCGGGCCATTATTGGTACTGACCGGTGCGCTACTCGGACGTGGCGCCTGGCTCGCACTAGGCTCGCTTGGGCTAGGCCGGCTGGAACGGGGTGCGGGGTCTTCGGAACGTGCGCAGCCTGCAGCTGCGATCACCAGGCCTACGGAGCCCAAGGCCAGAACGGCGCGCCGATTCAGACACGGTGCTGGCGGAAGCATTTCCGCTTGGTCGCCGCCGCCTGCGGGTGCCGTATGGTGCGGCCGCTGCGCGCTCACAGCGTCACCTGGATGAGTGTGAGTTCAGCGACCTCCGCAGCCTGGATGACCACGACGTTGGTCGCTAGCGCGCGCACCGCCGGGTTCTTTCCATTTTCCTTGGTGGTCTCGGCCATCTCGATGGCCCCCTCATGATGGCGGATCATCATGTCGACGAACATCTCGTCGAACTTGGTTCCGTGGGCGGCCTTCAGATCTTCCATGTCCGCGTGCGTCAGCATGCCGGACCCGTGCGCTGTATGCATCTGGTCCGGTTGCGGGACCTTCTTGCCCCACGATCTCAGCCAACCAGACATGAGCGTGATTTCGTCGCCCTGGGACTGTTCGATGCTTGCGGCGAGGTCCAGGATCCGGGTGTCCTCGGCGCGGGTCCGCGCCATCACGGCCATCTCCACGGCCTGCCGGTGGTGCGGGATCATGTCGGTCACGAACATGAGATCGATGTCGTTGTGCGGCCCGTCTACCGGTGGGATGGCTACCGTCGAGGGACCATCATCGGTAGGGACCGGTTCGGTGCCGGTTGGCGCCGGCGTGGCGCTAGCAACGGGAACGGGAGACGCATTCTGCGGCTCCTCGGTCGTTGCACAGCCCGTCAGCACGAAAGCCGCGGACGCGACCACGGCAACGGCTCGCCAACGAGTCCAGTGGTACTTCACGTTGCTTCTTCCCTTCTCATTGGCGCTATCCGGCCGACATGCCGATCGAGCAGCAGTCGGTGCTCAAGCCGACGAGACAGCCAGCCAAGTGAATGTGAATCTTCAAGACAAGGAACCAATACGAAATGTCGCGTAGGTGGGCGGACACCGTGTCTGTGTCCGCCCACCTACGGGTCACGCGACCGCGAGTGTCACTGCCGCTGTGTGTAGTACGCCGCCGGTCTGGAACTGGAGGAACAGTCGCCACTTGCCGGGCTTGGACAGCGTCGCCTGGAAGGACAGGCTTCCTGCGCCGTGGCCGCCGTGGCCCCCCTGGGGGTGCAGATGAGCGAAGGCCATATCGCCATCGTGGAACGCGGTGAGGTGCGCCGATGTGCCCAGATAGGGCTCCAAGTTGGTCACCTGCTTGCCGTTCTTGGTAATCGCTACGGTCAGCGGGTGGGCCATGCCGGCCATCATCGGTTCGTTGGACAGAGTGACGGTGTAGCCATCCACGGTCGTGGTCCGCGACGGCTTCGGCAAGGTCGCGTTGTCGGCCTGCCCGGGCACTATGACGTGTTCGCTGAGGACGAGCGGCTTTAGCTCACCCGTACCTTCTTTGGCGGTGAAAGACGCGTATGCCCTGTACTTGCCGGGTTGCAGCGCGGCCAGCTGGGCCGTCCAGGTGCCATCCGACGCCATCGTGGGGTGTAGATGCTGGAAGCCGGTGAGGTCGCACCGGATCATGTAGAAGTGCATGAGTTTGGTCTGGTCGGGCTCATAGGCCGTGACCGGCGTTCCGTCCGCCGCCAGAATCTTGAACGCGAAGGACGTCTGTGTTCGGGCGGGAAGTTCCATGCTGGTCGGCGCGAAGCGTATGCCGTCCACGTCGGGCGAGGTGCCATTGCCGCTGAACGCTTCGTGCTCACCTTCCATGCCTGGCATGCCGGTCATATCGGGGTGGCCGGTAGCCGCGCCCGGCGTCGGTGTCGCCGAAGGAGCGCTATGGTTCATGCCGGACATGCCTGACCCGCACGCCACCGTGCCGATCACGAGTCCGACGGCGAGCGCGGCCACGGCCAGCGCACGCCCATACGGGTGAATAGTCTTGTTGACAGCCAATGTGGGTGATCTTTCCGGACAGCGCGCCACCGTCTGGCGGCGCGCAAGGAACGGGACTCTGCGGTGACGGCGTGCCCACGGGGCAGCGTCAACCAGCGGTCCTCACGTCCGGGACACGCACAAGTGGATAAGCAGCGCGGCTCCCCAAGGGGGTGCCCGCGGCGAACGGTGTCGCCCGTACGAGGCTTCCAGCGGGTGAATGGAAGCGGGCAGGTTTGCCATGACGACCGCGACTGCGTGGGCGTGCATCGCGGTCAGCGGCGAACGAGGGACTGTGGCGACGCACATTTCGTCGTGGCCGCAGCAGTGGCCAGGTTCTTCCACGCGGATATCTGTATTCGCCCTGCGGGAGTGGCCGCGTGAACTGCGATCAGCCATGGCGTGGCCGACCTCGACAGCTGGTTCTTCGATCGGGGTCATCTCGGCGCCGGCGGAGCAGCCGACCGACACGGGTGACGACACGCCGTGCATCGCCAGAACGCCGGTGAACACAGCGAGGATCAGCACGACACGGGACATCGCCCGAAGTCGCGAGCCACGCCGCCGCATGTTCCCCCTCGCATCGATCGGCCCATCGTAGCGGTGTCACCGCTCGGGACCGGCATGGTCGCGCATGCCAGGAGCTGGTTGCGACGTCGGGTCGCGTGATCCAGCCAGGAACCCGGCCCAAGAAGTGCGGGTCGCGACCATCAGGGCTGGACGCCGCGGGTGCGGCACGACACTGGTTGCTGGGCTGATGTGTATTACCCGACGCGCAGGGTGATGGCGGCCGCGTGGAGCGTTCCGTGGGTCTGGAATTGCACGTATAAGCGCCAGTTGCCCGATCGGGGAAACATGGTGTCAAAATTCAGGTGCGGTCCACCGTGACCGCCGGTTGCGTCGCCGTGCGGATGAAGATGGGCAAACGCGAGATCTCCTTCGCGGAAGGCGGTCACGTGGGCGTAGGTCTGGAGGTAGGGCTCGAGATCGGTCACTGGTATCCCGCCACGGGTCACGGTTGCCGTCAGCTCGCTGCTCATCCGTGCCCTCAGGTCACCGCGAACAGTGATGGTGTAGCCGTCGACCGTGGTGCTCCGGGCTGGTGCGGGCAAGCGATGAGTAACAGCCTCGCCGGGTACCGTGATCGTGTCGCCGAGGACCACTGCGGTCTGCTCGCCGCCCTGGTCTGCGATGAACGACGTGTACGCCCGCCATGTGCCGGGCTCCAGCGGTGGAAGCGTTACTGACCACGTTCCGTCCGGCGCCATCTCGGGGTGCAGGTGCTGGAATCCGGTTAGGTCGGATCGGACAACGTAGAAGTGCATCATCTCGGTCTGATCCACCGCGAACCGGGTTACCGCCGTGCCGTACCCGTCGGTGATCTGGAAACGCAGGCTCGTGGCCGTTCCCGGGGCGGTGGACCGCTGCGCCAGGCGCAAGGTGAAGCCAGCCGCGGTCGCGCTACGTCCGTCACTGACCGGCATCGTAGCCGGCTCTGTGCCTGGCGTGGGAGTCGGCACTGCGAGCATGTCGTGGTCGGCTGATGCCGTAAGCGAAACCGGCGCGTGCCCCGGTGTGCCGCAGTTGGCGGCGTATGACGCGACGAACAGCAGGGTCGCGACAGCCACAGGCAGTCGCAGTGTTTGAGTGATGTGTTTAGACATTGGTTCGGTCCTTAGCGACAACCATGACGAGGCACGAAGTAAAAGACGTGCCAACCCAGCAACGCGGTGCATCGCATCGTGGTCACGCCGGCTGCACAACGCATGCGCAGGCAGAGCAGGACAGCGCCCGCGATCAGCGACGCCGCGCTTCTCAGCTGCTCAACGTGTCAGCCTCGGCGAACGTCAGGGCTGGGTGGCCACGAACCGACCGGGATCCCGACTCGCCAGCCGGGCGTAGATGCCGGACTTGCTATATAAATGCGATTACCATGATTTTGTGGTCGTTCGGGCAAAACAGTCCGGTTATACATCCTTTGATGTGATGATTACCGCGATCTTGCTCGCTGTACTGGCCGCGGCCGCTGTTCCAGCCTGTCACCCACCGGCGGAGCGCCACGACTATCCGGGCGCCGTGGCCGATGTCGCCGGCCACTGGCCGGCCGACCACGACGACAGCCCGCCCGCATTGACTGAGATCGCCTCTGGGCCGGCGGGTCTGATGTGGCCTGGACCCGACCACGACGATGGATGCCGATCGGGTCAGCCCGTCAGCGCCATCCATCCGGACACGAGCGTCGGCACGACAGACCTGAGCCGCCTGCCCGAGACCCCATCGGACACCCAGGTTGTGGCCGACGACCCAGCCTTGGCCGCGAGGGCCCGACCAGCGGGCCGACATCTGCTCATCATGCACAGGATCGCCCGGACATAGGACGGCCGCGGGCTGCGCGGTTGCGCAGTCCGCCCCGCTTGAGTCCGTTGGCACGTGTACCGACCTCCTGGCGACTTCAGCGCGCCGGTCGGTGAGCAGAAAGGCACATCTTGTGCGTCACCTCGACTCCGCGTCGGCGCTTGCCCTCGACGCGGTCATCACACATCCTTTTGACACGCCCCGGAGTGCAGGCGTCGCTGGATTGGTCGGCGACACCCCGCTCGTGTGGATCGACACTCCATTGACCACAGATGGTCGCGGCTTCTGGGCGAAACTTGAAGGCCACAACCCGGGCGGGATCAAAGATCGCCCAGCTCTGCACATGATCGCCCAGGCCCGGGGCCGTGGCGAGCTGGCCGCCGGTGCTCCGATCATCGAGTCGACCAGCGGCACGATGGGACTCGGCCTGGCGCTGGCCGGCATCACGTACGGCCACCGGTCACGCTCGTCAGCGACCCCGGCATGGAGCCGATGATGCGTCAGCATGACCAGCTATTACGGGCCGGCAGTGCCGGGCGCAGCGTCGTTGGTCGCCGGTGGCGTGCCCAGCGCGGTCAGGACCACAACGACGAGCCTGTCTCGGGCGGCATGCGTACGCAGGTCGTGGGCGCTGGCGAGGGCATGCAGGCAGAAGTGGGCGAGCTCCGGCGCGGGCACGTCCGTCCGGGCCTGCCCCGCGGTCGCAGCCACGGCGATGGTGTCGGCGAGCAGGGCATGCACCTGGTGGCGGGCATGCTGCACGTGCGTGGCACGGTGCAGCGGGACTGCGTAATCGGCGTGGTGGCCTGGGCCGTGTCGGTCGGCGGCGTCGCCGGAGGAGAGCCGCGCATAGGTGCGCACCATGGTTCGTAGCCGCTCACCAGGGTCGTTCGCCTTCTCGGCGGCCTCGGTGAGCTCCTGCAGATGTGAGGTGACCTGCCGTTCGTGCCAGGCCACCAGGATGGCTTCCACATCGGGGAAGTATTTGTAGAGGGTGGCCCGGCCGATGCCGACCACCTGGGCGATCTGCGACATCGTCACCGCGGCCAGCCCATGCTCGGCGACCAGCGTGGCTGTGGCGTTCATGATCGCGGCATGAACCGTGCGGCGGTGCTCGTCCACCGTCGCGTTCCACAATCTCGGCACAGCTAAACCATACAGCACGACGTCTCCTCGACATCTCGTCTTGCCTCGAGACAGAATGTATTGCAAAATCACTGAGTACCCCAGAGCAAGGAGGACAGATGAGCATGCACGAGCCAGCAACCGGCTCCGAGGAGCCGCAGCGCCCAGTCGGGAGCGACGACGCCAGCGCGTCCGGCATGCCCCGGTGGGTGAAGGTGTTTCTCATCGTCGCTGTCGCGGTGGCGGCGCTCGTGGTGGCGGCGTTGATAACGGGGCACGGCCCAGGTCGGCACATGGGTCACGGGTCGCACGTGTCCGAGGCGGGTGCACGAGCGTGACCATGCGTCCGGGCGTGCGCAAGGCGGCGCTCGTAGCGCACGTCGGCACATCGGTGGGCTGGCTCGGTGCTGTGGCCGCCTCCCTCGTGCTGGCCATCGTCGGGATCGCCGCCAAAGACGCCGACGTGACACGGTCGGCATACCTCGTGCTGGAACCGATGGGATGGGCGACATTGGTGCCGCTGAGTCTCGCCAGCCTTGTCACCGGGGTGGTTCAGGCAATGGGCACGGCCTGGGGGTTGCTGCGGCACTACTGGGTGGTGGTCAAGCTGGTGATGAACCTGTTCGCCACCGGTGTGCTCCTGCTGTACATGCAGACGCTCTCGTTGCTGGCCGACACCGCTCGCGCCGCTCCGGCCGGAGATGTCTCCGGCCTACGGAGCCCTTCGCCGGTCGTGCACGCTGCGGCCGCGATCGGTCTGTTACTGGTGGCTCTGGTGCTGTCGGTCTACAAGCCACGCGGAACGCTGCGGTGGGCACGACGGTGAAGGCGATGGGCAGCCCGGCTCAGCCACCAGCTGGCTGGAACCAGGACGCTCGTCACGGTGAGTACTTGACTGTCCAGGTAACGGCCCCGTCAGTGCTGGTGAGGATTTCGTCGCCGGCCACGGCGGCGAACAGGGTCGACCCGTGGGTGGCGAGGGCCTGTGGCTGCGCCGGCAGCCGTCCGCCCAGCTTCCAGGTGGTGCCGCCGTCCGTTGACTGCCAGACGCCACCGTCGGCGGCGGCTCCCCACAGGTACGCCGGTTCGTCCCAGGTGAGAGTCCATATCGCGGGAGCGCCACCGACGACAGCCCAACTGCGTCCGCCGTCGGTGGAGCGCTGCAGCCCGTCGCGGCCCACGGCGATGACAGTCTGCGGGTCGGTCGGGCTGACCGCGAACGCGCCCAGCGCCAGGGTCGAGCGGCGTTCCCAGGTGCGGTGATCCGTGCTGACCATGAACGCGCCATCTGCGGAGTTGTACCCGTACACCTTGCCGTGGGCGGCTCGCAGACCGTGGAAGTCAGCCGCGCCGGCCAGCGACGTGTTCTGCCAGGTGACCCCGCCGTCGGTGGACTCGATCAGTCCGAGATTGCCCGGCCCTTTGCCGTCTTCTCCCGGATGACCGGAAGCGAGGAAGTGGCCCTGTCCGACGCTGGTGAAGCCCATCAGGTCCGGCGTGTCCTGAGATACCCGGGCTGCCGTGTGCTCGCCGTCGATGCGGAACAGACCCACGTGCGTCGCGGCATACAAGCCGCCTGTGGCGTGGTCGACCGCGAGCCCGTGCACGTGGCCGAAGTCCGCCGCGGCGACGGCCACGCCGCCGGACCCGGTAGCCGTCGGGCCGTCCGCCACCCCACCGCCCTGGTCGCGTATCCCGAACGCCACGCCGGCGGAGGCAACGGCCAGGGCGGCCAGGCCGGCGACCAGGGGCCACCGGCGCGCGGAACGTCGCCCGGCCGGACGCGCCCGCCGTGCGGCCGCAGTGGTACGTGGTTGGTTCACCTTGGTCCGAGTGGCCATCGCCGCTCTCACTTCCTGGTTCGCCTGTGCTGGTGCCGGGCGTCGTTACGGTGCGTCGTACGCCATCCACCCTGACGGCCGCGCCCGAAGGAACGGACCCGCAAACCATGAAGATTCGCTGAAGTACTCCGCACCGGGCGCTGCGCCAGCGGTGCTTCAGCGAATCTTCATGGTTATCCCCCACCGAACTTGATGATCAACTCCGACTCTTACGAGTAGTGATCACGGGAACGGATGGAGGGCGCCACATGCCACACGACCACCAGGGACCGGCCGCGCCCTCAGCCGGCCCACCGCTGGCGGCAGGGGATGACGACGCCGAAGCGACAGACAGTGACCTGGGCCGCCTTGCACGGTGGCAGCGTGTCCTGATCTGGCTCGCCGTTCCTGCCGTGATCACCCTCGGTGCCGGCGCCGGGTACCTGGCGGCCGGGCAGCGGGCAACGAGCGAGCCACAGTCGGCCGCTTCGGCAACGCACGACGGTCACACACCCGTACCCAGCGCCGGGCATCAACACGGCACTGACGCCGTCTCCCACCCCGCAGAGCACGCTGGGCACGACAGCGCCGCACCGGAGTCCGACCCCGAGGCCGATGATCACGCGTCCCCCGGACACGGCGCGGCCGACCATTCCGCCCCCGGATCGGCCAACGCCGGCCACGTCGACACCGACCACGGACAGGGCGCCGCGGCCGTAACCGGGAGCGCGCCCGGCGACGCAGGAGGACACGGGACGGGAGGCGGTCACGGGGCGGCCGGACACGGCGCGAGCGGATCCAGCTCCCGCCCACGCACTGCGGTCCTTACCGCCTTCGCGGCCGTCAACGCCGCGATCATCATCGGCGCGGCATTGGTGCGCCGCCGTACGGCCCGCTCGCCGCGCCCGACCCGGCCAGACACGATCCAGCCCGCCTGACCCGAAAGATCCCCCGCCATGAGCCTCAGTACCGAGCCCCGCCGCGAAGCGGCCCGGCCCGCTCCCCCATCCAACGTGCCGGCACGGTCGAATCGGGACCTGTTGGCCTACCGGCCGGTCGCCCGGTTCGTGCGTAGCCGCTGGTACCCCGGCGTGTTCCAGTGGGCCGCCGCGGCGGTGTTCGCCGTCGTGGTGTACCAACTCCTGCTGGGTCCGGACTCGGCGCACGAGAACCTCGGCACCGCCCTGGTATGGGTGATGTGGTGGCCGCTCATCCCGATCGTGTTCGTGGCGCTGGGCCGCTTCTGGTGCGCGGTGTGCCCGTTCGGCAAGCTGTCGGACCTGGTGCAGCGGCTCGTCGGAGCGCAGCGACCGGTGCCGCGGTTCCTCAAGCGGTACGGCATCTGGATCATCGACGCCCAGTTCATCTTCATCACGTGGGGCGACCACGTCTGGGGCATCGTCGAGTCACCCTGGGGCACCGGCATCCTGCTCCTTCTGCTGATCACGGCCGTGGTCGCGTCCGGGGCGTTCTTCCAGCGCCGCACGTTCTGCCGTTATCTGTGCTTCCTCGGCGGCCTGTCCGGCAACTACGCCCGTACCGGCGCGCTCACGTTGCGCGCTAACCCGGACGTGTGCCGAACCTGCACCTCCCGTGCGGTGTGCTTCAACGGCGGGGACAAGGCCCCCGCCTGCCCGTTGTTCGAGTTTCCGCGCACCATGGACTCCTCGGCCAACTGCAACCTGTGCGCGAACTGCATCAAGAACTGCCCTAACGACGCCATCAGCGTGACGGTCCGCAAGCCAAGCAGCGAGCTGTGGTTCATCCGCCGGCCGCGGGTCGAGGAGTCGGCCCTCGCCATGGCGATCATGGGCATCGTCCTGATCCAGAACCTCACGATGCTCGACATCTGGACCAACACGCTGTCCTGGATCGAGACGACCACCGGCATCACGAACTACCCGGTGATCTTCACCATCGCGTTCGTCGTCGCGGTCGCCGCGCCGCTGGCCGCCGTGTGGACGGCGTCGGTGACCGCCGGGCGGCGAAACGGCGAGAAGGCGCTGACCAACTTCGCCCGCTTCGGCTACGCGCTCATCCCGCTCGACGTCGCCGGACACATCGCGCACAACCTTTTCCACCTGTTGGCCGAGGGCAAGTCGGTGTTCTACACGACGCTGTCGCTGTTCGGCTACGACAACCAGGGCGCCTCCGCCGCCCTCGTTGACCACGTCACCATCCAGATCCTGCAGTACGTCGTCCTGGCCATCGGTGTCGCCGGCTCCGCCTACACGGCGTACCGCATCGCCCGTGCCCACCACCCGAAGGTCGCGGTGCGCCGGGCGACCCTCACGCCGTACCTGGTGGTGGTCGTGGTGTTCGCGGTAGCCAACACCGTGTTGTTCATGCTGCCGATGTCCATGCGCATGTGAACCGGCAGCTCATGCCTCCGAAGGCAGGGCCACGACGAGTGGCCGCTTCCCGGCCGCGCCGGTGGGGATGCTGTCGACGGTCGTGACGTTTACCGGGGGCGGCGCGACGCCGGCGGCCATGAGTGCCGCCGCCACCCGGTGCCCGGTTTCGGCCGCGTCGAAGCCGCGGCCGGGTGCCGCGATGAGCACGCGTAGCTGGCCGGGCTCGTGTCGGACCTGCCAGCCGGCGGCAGGGATGAGGTCCAACGCCTGGTGGAACACCACCGGATGGATGCGCACTGTTCCACCGGCGGTCGCGGGCAGGGTCAGCACATCGTCCGTGCGACCCTCGACGGTCTCCAGCAGCCGCAACGGCAGTGGGCACGGGCATGCGCGGGCCGCCAGCCGCACGCGGTCGGTCAGCTCGTAGCGGATGAGCGGGACGGTGCGGCTGGACAGGACGGTGACCAGCAGCCGGTCGCCGGCCTGCCCCGGCGGCACGGGCCGGTACGCGTCGTCGACCACCTCGGCGACCACCAGGTCCTCGAACAGGTGCAGACCCTGGTGCTCGCGGCATTCGGCGGCGATGCCACCGGTCTCGGTGGCCGCGTAGACGTTGAAGGGCGCGATACCCCATGCCCTGGTCGCCAACGCACGCGTGTGCGCGGTCAGCACTTCGGAGGAGGCGTTCACGCCGCGCGGTGTGATCCGCAGCCGCCCAGCGAGCTGCTCCTCGGCCAGGACGCGGATCATCGAGGCGTACCCGACCAGCACGTGTGGCCGCATCGCGTTGAGTCCGGCCACGATGTCGGATATGGGTGCCGCGGCGTCGAAGCGTTCTGTGGCGACGAACGGGCTGCGGACCGTGGCGGCCACCCGGGCCGACTGGTGCCACGGTGTGGTGGAACTGACCACCGCCATCCGTACGTGGTGCAGCGGTCCGGCTCGGACGCCGGCCCACTCGTTGGCGCGACCATAGGAGGCGATGGTCATCGCCCATTCGCGGGCGTCGGACGCGATGACACTCCGACGACCTGAGCTCCCGGATGTCGCGGACACCCAGAACCGGCCGTCGAACAACTCGTCCCCGGTCAGGCCTTCGAGGTAGGCGTTCAGCCCGGCCAGCCGCACCGCCGGGTCGGTGGCGAGTTCGTCGAAGTGGTCCATGAGCGTTGTCTTGGTCAACACCGGCAACGCGTCGAGCGGCGCACCGGCGAGCCCTCGGTGGAACCGTCTGTAGAACGGTGAACGGCGCAACGCGAAGTCGCGCAGCGTGGTCAACTGCTGGTGCTGATGCAGCCGCACCTGCTCACGGCTCCAGCCCTCCCGCTGGCGCAGTGCCCGGCGCAGCCACAACACCCGCGCGATTGTTGGCAGATCCATGTGTGCCTCCGGTACAGCGGGCCGGCGTCTCCTTCTGATCCTGAATCGGGCCGGCCTCCTAGGGACCGGCCATGTCTCTCTGGTGCCGGTCGATCAGCGCCGGCCGAAACGGCGCAGTCGCAGGCTGTTCGAGACGACGAAGACCGACGAGAACGCCATCGCGGCGCCGGCGATCATGGGGTTGAGCAAACCGGCGGCGGCAAGTGGTAGAGCCGCGACGTTGTAGGCGAAGGCCCAGAACAGGTTGCCTCTGATCGTGCGTAGCGTGCGCCGGGACAGGCGGATGGCGTCGGCGGCTGCGGTCAGGTCGCCTCGGACGAGGGTCAGATCGGCGGCTTCGATAGCGGCGTCGGTGCCGGTGCCCATAGCCAGGCCGAGGTCGGCTTGGGCGAGCGCGGCGGCGTCGTTGACGCCATCGCCGACCATGGCGACGACCTTGCCCTGGGCCTGCAGCCTTCGGACGGTCTCGACCTTGTCCGCAGGCAACACCTCGGCGATGACCTCGTCGATGCCCACTTCGGCGGCGACAGCAGCGGCGACGGTGGCGTTGTCGCCGGTGAGCAGTACCGGGGTCAGCCCGAGGTCCCGCAGGGCGGTGATGGCCTGGCGGCTGGTGGGCTTCACGGCGTCGGCGACAGCGAGAACGCCGCGGGCCTGTCCGTCCCACCCGGCGAGGATGGCCGTCTGTCCGGACGCCTCGGCTGCCTGCTGAGCACGGCGGAGCTCGGCCGGAACGTTCATGTCGGCTTGCTCAAGCAGCCGTGGCCGGCCGACGAGCACGTCGCGGCCGTCGACCGTGCCGTGTACGCCGAGTCCTTCGGTGTTGGCGAACGCGGTGACCGGTGGAAGGTAGGTGTTCGCCTCGGTCGCGGCTGCGGTGATGGCGTGCGCGATCGGATGTTCGGAGGCTGCCTCGAGCGCGCCGGCGAGCCGGAGAACCTCGTCCGGGTCGACGCCGGTCGCCGGCGTGACACCGACGAGGGTCATCCGACCGGTGGTGACGGTGCCGGTCTTGTCGAGCACGACCGTGTCCGCCCGCTTGGTGGATTCGAGGACCTCGGGGCCTTTGATGAGGATGCCGAGTTGAGCACCGCGCCCGGTGCCGACCAGCAGCGCGGTCGGGGTGGCCAGGCCCAGCGCGCAGGGGCAGGCGATGATGAGTACGGCGACGGCGGCGGTGAACGCCGCGGTGACGTCGGCGCCGGCGCCGATCCAGAAGCCGAGGGTGGCCACGGCGAGGGTGATGACGAGCGGGACGAAGACCGCCGAGACCCGGTCGGCGAGGCGCTGCACGGCGGCTTTGCCGGTCTGGGCCTGCTCGACGAGTGTGGCCATCTGGGCCAGCTGTGTGTCGGCGCCGACCCGGGTGGCGGTGACGATCAGCCGCCCGCCGGCGTTGACGGTGGCGCCGACGACGGCGTCACCGGGGCCGACCTCGACCGGCACGGATTCGCCGGTGACCATACTGGCGTCGACGGCCGAGGTGCCATTGTCGACGACACCGTCGGTAGCGATCTTCTCGCCGGGACGGACGACGAACCGGTCGCCGACGATGAGCTGGTCGATCGGGATCCGGACCTCGAGGTCGCCGCGCAGTACCGCGACGTCCTTGGCACCGAGTTCCAGTAGGGCGCGCAACGCGGCACCGGCACGGCGTTTGGACCGGGCCTCGAAGTAGCGACCCGCCAGGATGAAGACGGTGACCCCGGCGGCCACCTCCAGATAGATGGCTCCGGCGCCGGAGCCACGGTCGACGGCGAGCGTGAACGGGTGCGTCATGCCTGGCGCACCGGCATCACCCAGGAACAGGGCCCATAGCGACCAGCCGAACGCGGCAAGGGTCCCCATCGACACCAACGTGTCCATGGTGGCGGTGCCGTGGCGCAGGTTGACCGCGGCCGCGCGGTGGAACGGCAGTCCGCCGTAGACGACGACCGGTCCGGCCAATGCCAATGACGCCCACTGCCAGTGCGCGAACTGCCACGCCGGCACCATCGCGAGGATCACGACCGGCACGCTCAGCACGATCGACACCCACAACCGGGTCCGCAGGGCGCCCAGTTCATCGACGGGCTCGGCCGGTTCGGCGGCGGGTTTCGGCGGAGCCGGCACCGTCGCGGTGTAGCCGGTCTTCTCGATCGTGGCGATCAGGTCCTCGGCGCTCACCGCCGCGTCGGCGACCGTGACAGTGGCCTTTTCCGTGGCGTAGTTGACGGTGGCGCTGACGCCGTCCATGCGGTTGAGCCGCTTCTCGATCCGCGCGGCGCAGGAGGCGCAGGTCATGCCGCCGATCGCGAGTTCGATCCGGGTGGCCGTCGAAGGCAGTTCGGTGCTGGTGCTCATGGCGGTGCTCCCCTACCCGTGGCCGTGTGGTTGGTCGGCGTGCCCGGTCGGGCCCGGCTGTGCGGGTGGCGGGCTCGTGACCCCTGTTGGGACGCTGCCCGCGACAACGGTGAACTCGGCGGTGCGGACCTTGCCGTTGTGCTGGAAGTCCAGATACAGCCGGTACGCCGCGTCGCTGGGCACCTCGACGTAGAAGGTCAGCTGCGGGCCCGCCGTCGTGCGTCCGCCGTCGGCCGGGTGGACATGCCGGTAGGCCAGGTCACCGTCGCGGAGGGCGACCAAGTGGCCGTAGGCGCCCAGGTAGGGCTGCAGGTCGGTGACCGGAACGCCGCCACGGGTGACGGTCAGGGTCAACCTGCTCGCCGTGCCCGGCACGAGTCCACCGGACAGCTCGACCTCGTACCCGTCGACCTGGACGGCGGGTTTCGGGACGGGCAGCGGCTGCGGCAGGTACGTTCCGGCAGCCGCGAGGTCGACGCCCAGGGTCAGTGCGCTGGCGCGACCGGTGGGCTGGAAGTCGGCGAAGATCCGGTACTGGCCGGCCGAGGCGACGGTCAACGGGATCGTCCAGGTCCCGTCGCTGGCCATTGTCGGGTGCAGATGTTGGTACCCGGACAGGTCGCGGCGGACCACGATGAGGTGCAGGTTCTTTTCGTGGGTGGGCGTGAAGTCGGTGACCGGTTGTCCGTGCTCGCCCAGGATCCGGAACCGGAAGTCGGTCACGGTACCGACGGGCAGGGATGACACGACTGGTACCAGGCGGTATCCGGCGTCGCTGACCTGCAGTCCGCGAGGTGACGAGGCTGGGTTCGCCTCATCGCCGGAGATGGCGTCGGCATGGTTCATGACGGCCTGGTGTGCTTCGCGCTGCGCGGGTTCGGGGCCGGCCAGTCGACCGGCACCGAACGCTCCCGCGAACGCCACGGCCAGACCCAGGGTGTAGAGCCCGAGCCGTGCTGGGGTGTTCATCGTCAACCCACCAGTTCGTATCCGGCCTCGTCCACCGCGGCGCGCACGTCCTGCACGTCGAGCGGCTGGTCACTGGTCACGGTGGCCTCACCCGCAGCGAGGTCGACCTGAACATCGGTCACGCCCGGCACCCGGCCCAGCTCGGTGCCGACCGAGCTGACGCAGTGGCCACACGTCATGCCCTTGATCACATACGTCGTGGTGGTCATGGCCAGATCCCTTCGATTCTGTACCCCGTGGGGGTATCTCCGATCCAATCGCAGCATACCCCCTGGGGGTAACCCTGGAACGTAATACACGTCACCTCATGCGTTCATCACGCTGCGCTGAAAGGCGCGGACCAAACAAGTGCTGGCCGGCCCCTGTTGTTGCCTATTGCGCCTCGGGCGCGAGGTGGACGCGGCGCAGTAGTTGGGCGTTGAGCGCGACCACGATCGTCGAGACGGACATGAGCACCGCCCCGACCGCCGGGCTCAGCGTTATCCCGGCCCAGGCGAGCACACCGGCGGCGAGCGGGATGGCGACGACGTTGTAGCCGGCCGCCCACGCCAGGTTCTGGATCATCTTCCGGTACGTCGCCCTCGACAGGCGGATAACTGCGGTGACGCCGCGCGGGTCAGACGATGCGAGCACCACGCCGGCGGACTCGATGGCCACGTCGGTGCCGGCGCCGATGGCCAGCCCGACGTCGGCGCGGGCCAGCGCCGGGGCATCGTTGACCCCGTCGCCGACCATGGCCACGGTCAGCCCACGACGCTGCAGCTCGGCCACCGTATGGTCCTTGTCCGCCGGCAGCACCTCGGCGAACACCTCGTCCACACCCGGCCGGAAGCCCAGATCCGCCGCGACGGACTCGGCGACGGGACGCGCATCACCGGTGATCATCACGATCTTCTCCAGCCCTTGTTCGCGCAGCTGCGCGATAGCGTGGCGGGCCTCGGGGCGGACTTCGTCCTCGAGGGCGAACGCGCCTGTCACCTCTGGCGGACCGCCGTCGGGCAGGCGGATCAGGTGCAGGACGGCCGCGCCACGTGCCGACCACGCCTGTGCGCGCGAGGCCAGTTCCTCGCCGACGGTAGCGCCCGTCTCACGGAGGAGGGCCGGCCCGCCGACGGCGTACGTGGTGCCCTCGACGACGGCCTGCACGCCGCGCCCGGTCAGCGACCGGAAGCCCGTGGCGCCCGCGCGAGGGCCGCGGTCGGTGGCGGCCTTGACCATCGCCTTGGCCAGGGGATGTTCGCTGTCAGCCTCCACTGCGGCGGCGATGAGCAGCACGTCCTGTTCCGTGGTGCCGGGTACGGCAGCCAGCGCGGTGACGGCGTGTGCGCCCTTGGTCAGGGTGCCGGTCTTGTCGAAGAGCACCGCCCCGACGGTGCGCATTCGCTCCAGCGCCATACGGTCCTTGACCAGGATTCCAGCCTTGGCGGCCACGGCGGTGGACAGCGCGATCACCAGCGGGATGGCCAGCCCGAGGGCGTGCGGGCAGGCGATCACCAGCACGGTCACGGTGCGGACCACCGCCTGGTCGAGGTCCCCCAGTGCCCACCAGACCAGGAAGGTGGCCAGGGCCGCGACGGTGGCGATGTAGAACAGCAGCGCGGCGAAGCGGTCCGCGAGCACCTGGGCCCGTCCGCTGGACGCCTGCGCCTGCGCGACGAGGCGACCGATGCCCGCCAGGGCGGTGTCGTCGCCGACCGCCGTGACCTCGACCCGGATGGCCGAGTCGGTGGCGACAGTACCGGCCACCACCCGGTCACCGACGCCGCGCGGCACCGGACGGGACTCCCCGGTGATCATCGATTCGTCCAGTTCCGCGGCGCCGTCGACGACGCGCCCGTCGGCGGGCACCCGCCCACCGGCGCGCACCAGCAGCGTGTCCCCGACCCGCAGTTCGCCGACTACGACCCGCCGCACGGTCCCGTCCACCTCGACGACCTCGGCCTCGTCGGGCAGAAGCGCGGCCAGCGCGGCCAGCGCCCCCTGAGCTTGGCCGATGGCCTTCATCTCCTGCCAGTGCCCGAGCAGCATGATGGTTACCAGCGCGGCGAGTTCCCACCAGAAGTCCAGGTCGAACAACCCGAACGTGGTGGCCAGCGACGCGACATACGCGACAGCGATCGCCATCGAGATCAACAACATCATGCCGGGCGCACGGTCACGGACCTCACGTACGCCACCGACGAGGAACGGCCAGCCGCCGTAGAAGAACACGACCGAACCGAGCACCGGGCCGACCAGGTCCACACCGGGAAGATCCAGGGTGTAGCCGAACCAGTCCATCACCATGTGGCTGCTCGCGACGATCGGAATGGTCAGCAACAGGCTCAGCCAGAACTTGCGGCGGAACATCTCCGGGTCGTGCCCGGCGTGCTTGTCATGACCTCCGTGCGGACCGTGAGCCATCGGCACGGGGTGCCCGCTCATGGCAGCCTCGCTCACCGGGGCCGCGTGACCGTGACCGTGTGGATCGACCTCAGCCGCTGGGGACATGGTCGACTCGTCGTGGCCGGAGTCCTGGTGCTTCATCGTTACCACCTCCGGAAAGAGAACCTATACCCGGTAGGGGTATCTTGCAATGCCCACGCTCGATATAGCCCGGCGTGGTCGGCGGACCAGCCACCTTCGTGCCCGACGTCCGCGGATGGTCTAGCCGCGTTTCATCAGCCGGCCAACTGCGGCCATGAACTCAGTGGCCATTTCGTCAGCACGCCCGTCGGCGGCTCCTTCGTGCAGGCAGTGCCGGGCATGGCCATCCAGCAGACCCAGCGCTACCTTGTCCAGGGCCGCCTGGACCGCCGAAATCTGCGTCAGTATGTCGATGCAGTACCGGTCGTCGTCGACCATGCGCTCGATACCGCGCACCTGGCCCTCGATGCGCCGCAGGCGGGCCTGCAGCTGTTCCTTGGTGGCGGTGTATCCGCGTGTCGGCGCCGGGGTCGTCATAACCCGAGCATACAACCCCCGGGGGGTATATCTCTCCGCTCAGTTCGCAGGATCCGCCCCGACACCCCGGTCGATCACTTCGAGTGGTGCCGATTGTGGTCGGAACCGCTCGGGATGGGCTGTTCGCTCCCTGGCCGCGTCGGGGAGTCTCCGTCTCCGCTGATGACCGGGCCGATAACAAAGGTCGACAGCGAGAACATGGCGGCAAAGACGGCCAGGGCGATGGCCGGTGCCCACCAGTTGGCGAAACGGCGCCGCAAGCGCAGCAGGAAGGGAACAGAGGCGAGCAGGCCGAGCACACCGAAGAGCGCGGTGCCGCCAGCGCCGGCGATGAGCGCGGCGCCGGCGAGCGGGCCGATGTGGTGCAGCACATGTGGGGCCAGACCCATCACCACGCCGATGGCCCCGACGAAACTGCCCCACCAGGTCCGCAGTCGCCCAGGTGCTGCGGCGCTTGGAGCATGGGACGTATCGGCGGGCGGGGCTGCGGGCCGTGGCGCGTGGTCGTGGGTCATCCGGCTGGCCTTTCGCTGGTGACAGACGTATCGGCGTGCACGGCTTCGTTACTGCAGATGGCCGATCACCGATCGGTCGTTGCCCGTCAAGGTGCCCTATCGTCGCCGGGCTGGCTGCAACCGTACCGGTAGGGGGTATCCCCGGTCAGTGTCGAGCCACTGCTTCGAGGCAATCTTCAGCGAATCTTCGTCATTGGGCGTGGTTGAACTTCGTCCGCGGCGCGCAGTGTGGATCCGTAGGGCTCACAGCCCGAGCCGAGAAGGAGGTACCGCAGTGATGCATAGCTACGCACCGATGTGGCCCATCGGCGGCATGATGGTCGGCTGGCTGCTGGTGACGGGTCTGATCGTATGGGCCGTGGTCACCTACGCCCGTCCGCGTAACGACACGGATAACACCAGGGTGGCTCGGCAGATCCTCGCCGAGCGGTACGCCCGCGGTGAGGTGGACACCGAGGAGTACACCCGACGCCTGACCACCTTGCGGTCGCTCCCCACACAGATCGAGCTAACGCCGGTGGGATTGAACCCGCGACTGGTCGGCCCGACGCTGGGGCCCACAGATCAGATTCGCTCATTGACTGAACGGTAAGCAGTGTCTGCACGCCGATCTCCGAACAGTTCCTGCCGGGAGCAGGCATTGGCGCCGGCTTGAAAGCACTGTGACCCATCGGTGTAATGCGGACGTCACACCGGCGCGGTTTAGTGATCTTTGTGAGTCCGTCCGGCATCGTCCCAGTCGACCCCGCCGAACTATGCGGTGCATGGTCGCGGTCGCTGCTGGTGTTGCCCGATGGCAGCCGTGACGACACCACGTCGGTGACCTGGCTGCAGGGCCGGTCATATTACGTCGACCTGCGCCAGCCGGCCGGGCGGCCGAATTTCGCCGATCCACCCGACGGCGCCGTGCCAGAGGCCGGGTGGCTCGCCGGCCAGCAGGGTTTCGCCGGCCGGCTCGACCACGACGGCACCTGGTTCACCTGGGAGCACCTGATCGACCTGGCGGTGGGCCCGCAGCCCGCCGACGCCGGCGCGCTCGCCTGGGCCGGTGACATCCTTGTCGAGACGGGCCGCGATGAGCCCTATCGCGAGCACTGGCACCGCACCTGCCCGGCCGATCCGGTGGAGGCGGCGGCCGCCCGGCTGCGCGACGTCCGGACGGGTCGGGACGCCGTGCTGGTGCGGGTGCGGGACCAGTTCGGGTACGCCCACGGCCGTTCTCCCGCAGCCCGGGCGGCGGGGCGATTCGACGCCGAGATCGCACTGGGAGTGGTCACGGCGACCGCGTGGCGCATCGAGCGGTCGAGCCTGCCGTGGCGGCAGGGGCAACTGCTGGCCATCGCCCACGACTGGGCCGTCGTGGACGTCGAAGGGGATGCGCAGCTGCTACGCGGGAAGGGACTCACCTATGCCTGACGGGCCACAGAGCTTCACGAGCGTACCCGTGATCGATGTTCGTGGGCTGCGGGACGGCTCCGCGGACGGGCCCGCGGAGGTCGCCGCGGCACTGGGCCGGGCGGCCCGCGAGGTCGGCTTCATGTATGTCACGGGCACCGGCATCCCGCCGGACCTCTGCACCGACCTGCTGGCGGTGACCGAGCGGTTCTTCGCGCTGCCGTACGAGACGAAGATGGCCACCTACATTGGACGGTCGCGCAACCACCGTGGTTACGTGCCCGAGGGCGAGGAGGTCTTCGCCGACGGCGGCAAGGACCACAAAGAAGCCTTCGACCTCGGCCGTGACCTGCCCGCCGACGACCCCGACTATCTGGCCGGCAACCCGATGCTCGGACCCAACCAATGGCCGGACCTGCCCGGGTTCCGGGAGGTGGTGTCGGCCTACTATTCAGCCGTCTTCGACCTGGGCTGCCAACTGCTGCGCGGGTTCGCCCTGGCGCTGGGCGAGCCGGCCGGCTTCTTCGACCGCTACGTCACCCGGCCGCCGAGCCAGCTCCGGCTGATCCACTATCCGGTGGATCCCGGCGCGGAGGACCGGCCCGGCATCGGAGCCCACACCGACTACGAGTGCTTCACCATCCTCAAGCCGACCCGGCCCGGGCTGGAGGCGCGCAACGGCGCGGGGCAGTGGATCGACGTGCCACCACTGCCGGACACCTTCGTGCTCAACATCGGCGACATGCTGGAGTTGTGGACCAACGGGGAGTTCGTGGCCACCACGCACCGGGTGCGCAAGGTGGTCGAAGAGCGCTACTCGTTCCCGCTATTCTTCAGCGTGGATTACCACACGCCGGTCGCGCCGTTGCCGAGGTTCGTCAGCGTGGACCGGCCGCCGCGGCCCGGGCTGATCGCGGGCGAGCATCTGTTCGCGCAGACCGCGCAGAGCTTCGGCTATCTCAAGCGGCGCCTGGCCGAGGGCGAGATCACGTTGCCGGACGGATCGCTCGCGCTCTCCTCGTTTGGCCACACCGTGGCGAAGTAGGCGGAAAGCATCACGTCTGGCATTTATCACCGCGTTGGGGTGGCCGTCAGCGGACCGAGGTAACGGTTGCATCGATGATCATCGCTTACGCACGTTTTCACGTCACGAAAGGCCAACGTGCCGCCGGACCGCGCTGAACAGGCGACACCAGTACGTAACCGCGCAGGTCCGCACACGAAACATCGTGATCGTATACAACCGTAGTGACTGATCATCTCCCGTACGACCTGGTGATCCGGGCCGCACGGGCGGTGACCGGGGCGGGCGAGACCACGTGCGCCGTTGCCGTCTCAGGTGGTCGCATCGCCGCCGTCACCGGTGTCGACGATCCGCTGCCAGCCCACCAGACCATTCGGCTGGCCCCCGACACGGTCTTGTTACCGGGCCTGATCGACACCCACGTGCACCTTCAGGATCCGGGCGGCACCGGATGGGAGGACTTCGCCCACGGTACGACGGCCGCCGCGGCTGGCGGCTTCACCACAGTGGTCGACATGCCGCTGGACAGCTCCCCGGTGACGACATCGGTGGCCGCGCTGACCGCCAAGCGGGCCGCCGCGCGCGGCCGGTGCCACATCGACGTCGGGTTCTGGGGCGGCGTCGTGCCCGGCA
The DNA here is from genome assembly GCF_039528515.1 of Luedemannella flava. Lineage (NCBI taxonomy): Bacteria > Bacillati > Actinomycetota > Actinomycetes > Micromonosporales > Micromonosporaceae > Luedemannella > Luedemannella flava. Next base: position 23,149 of record NZ_BAAALT010000076.1, on the reverse strand, counting down.
ACCTGGCTGACCTGGCGCCATTGCGCGCCGCCGGGGCGCTCGGCTTCAAGTGCTTCCTCGGGGAGACCGGCAACCCCGATTTCCCGGCCCTGACCGTCGACGAACTGACGGCGGCGATGCGCGAGACGGCCCGGATCGGGGTGCCGCTGCTGGTGCACGCGGAGTTCACCCCGGAGCACAGCGCGGCGACGGTCCGGACGTACTCGGATTATCTGGCCCGGCATCCCGCGGACCTGGAGGACGCCGCGGTCCTCGCCGTCCTCGACGCCGCCCGTCGCACCGGTGCCCGGGTGCACATCACCCATCTGTCCAGCGCGAACACGGTACCGGCGCTGGCCGCTGCCCGGGCCGACGGCGTGCGGGTGACGGTGGAGACCTGCCCGCACTACCTGACCTTCAGCGCCGACGACGTACCGGACGGGGCGACGCAGTTCAAGGTATGCCCGCCGATCCGGGCGGCGGAGCACCGCGAGCGGCTGTGGGCGGCCATGATCGCGGGCGTGATCGACCAGATCGCGTCGGACCATTCGCCGGGCCCTGCGCCGACCGGCCCCGACTTCGCGGCGGCATTCGGCGGGATCGCGGGACTGCAGCTCACCCTGCCGGCCGTGTGGACGGCCGCCCGATCGCGCGGCGCGACGCCGGCGGACCTGGCCCGCTGGCTGGCGTCCGCGCCGGCGGCGTTCGCCGGGCTCGACGCGCCGACCGGGTCAGGCGGCGGAGGGCGCAAGGGACGCATCGCGGTCGGGTATGACGCTGATCTGTGCGCGTTCGCGCCGGACGAGAGGTTCGTGGTGGACCCCGCCCACCTGCGCAGCCTTCGGCGCTCAACGCCCTACACCGGCCGCGTCCTGTACGGCGTGGTGCGCGGTACCTGGCTGCGTGGGCGACCCATGCCCGACGGCGTGCCCCACGGTCGCGTTCTCACCCACCCCACCACCTGAGGAGCGGCATGCGCATCCTGCTCGTCAATCCGAACACCAACGCCGCCATGACCGGGGCGATGGCCGCGAGCGCCCGGGCGGTCGCCTCGCCCGGCACCGAGATCGTCCCACTGACGCCCCGCTTCGGCGCGGACGCCATCGACTGCAACTTCGAGAGCTACCTGTCGGCCGTCGCGGTGATGGACGCGGTGTCGACTGTCGACACCGGGTTCGACGCGGTGGTGATGGCGGGATTCGGCGAGCACGGCCGGGAGGGCATGCAGGAGCTGGTCGATGTGCCGGTGCTCGACATCGCCGAATGCGCGGCGCACGTGGCGCAGCTGCTGGGGCGGACGTACTCGGTCGTGACGACGCTGCGCCGGTCGGTCGGGGCGATCGAGGACCGTCTGCTCCTTGCCGGCCAGCGGGCCCGGTGCGCGTCGGTGCGCGCCACCGGGCTGGGCACCGCCGAACTGGACGCCGACCCCGACGCGGCCGTCGCGGCGGTCGTCGAACAGGCCCGGCTCGCAGTCGAGGTGGACGGCGCCGAGGTCATCTGCCTCGGTTGCGGCGGCCTGGCCGGCCTGGACGAGGCGATCGGCGCCCGGCTGGGCGTACCCGTCGTCGACGGTGTCACCGCCGCCGTGCGCCTCGCCGAGGCCGTGGTGGGGCTCGGCCTGCGTACCAGCAAGGTCTGCAGTTACGCCCCGCCGCCCGGCAACGCCCTGACCGGGTGGCCGCTGTCGCACCTGGGCGGTGCCCGGTGACCGCGCCGGACGGGCTGGTCGACCTGGCCGGCCGATGGCTGGGCGGCAGTGTGATCGCCGCCAGCGACGAGTCCTTCGGCGAGAAGGAGAACCTGATCGTGCCCGCCCCGGCCACGTTCCGACCGGGCCGCTACGGGCACAAGGGCGAGATCGTCGACGGCTGGGAGACCCGCCGGCACGGCAGCGGCGTCGACTGGGCGCTCGTGCGCCTGGGGGCGCCGGGCGTGATCGCGGCGATCGACGTCGACACCAGCTTCTTCACCGGCAACCACCCGGCGGAGTGCCTCGTGGAGGCGTGCGAGGCGCCCGGCTATCCCGGCCCGGACGAGTTGACCGGGTGGTCGGTGGTGGTGGCCCGCTCGCCGCTGACCGGTGACGGTCACAACCTTTTCGAGGTACGCGCGGCGGCGCGCGCCACGCATGTGCGGCTGACCGTTTTCCCGGACGGTGGGGTGGCCCGGCTGCGGGTCTACGGGACCGTGCTGGCTGATCCGTGGCGGTTCGAGGGGGTCAGCGTCGATCTCGCGGCGCAGGAGCTCGGCGGCCTGGTGGTGGCGAGCAGCGACGGCTTCTACTCCAGCGCGCACGCGCTGAACCGGCCCGGCCTGGCCCGCACGATGGGCGAGGGCTGGGAGACCCGGCGCCGCCGCGACGGCGGGCACGACTGGGCGGTCGTCCGGCTGGCCTGTGCGGGCGTCGTGCGCCAGCTCGAGGTCGACACGTCGTACTACGTCGCCAACGCGTCCACGGCGTGCGCGCTGTACGGGTTCGCGGGCGAGGGCACGCCGGCGGCCGACGACCCGGGCTGGTTTCCGCTGCTGCCCCGCACGGCGCTGCGGCCCGACACCCGCCACCACTTCCCGGTGCCGTTGACGCGGCCGGTCTCGCACGTGCGTGTCGATGCGTTCCCGGATGGCGGCCTGTCCCGCCTGCGGGTCATCGGCCACCGGGCCTGAGCAACGCCGGTGCCCCGCCCACCGAAACCCTTCGGCGGGCGGGGCACGCGTTGACTCAGCCGACCGACAGGTCGGCCACGTACAGGGAGTTCGGCGCTGACACGATGTGCGCCGCCTCGACGCCCTTGAGCCACGGCTGGGCGACCATGAAGTCGTCCTGGTTGATGAGGTTGCGCCAGCAGCCGGTCGCCGCCGCGGCCTCGCCGGCCTTGCCGAACGTCGCGTCGTCGCCGGTCTTGAGCCCGGCCGCCAGCAGGCTGGAGATCTCCGGCGTCGAGCAGTGCAGGAAGTTCAGCCCGCCGCCGGTGTCGGCCGCGATGTGCAGCCACGTGTACGGCGACGCCGCGTCCGGCCAGCCGGCGTAGAGCAGCAGGTCCGGGGCGGTCTTCGCGTCGCCCGTCCAGCCGTACAGTTCGGCCGTCGGGAAGCCCTGCACCTTGACGGTCAGGCCGTACGGGGCGAGCTGGGCGGACAGCAGGTTCGCCACGAGCTGGTGGTCGGCCGAGGCCGAGTCGTACCCGACCGTGATGGTCTTCTGGTCGGCGGGCAGCGAGCCGACCAGGGCCTGCAGCGCCGCTGGGTCGTGGGTGAACGGCTGCTTCGCCAGGCCGTCGGCGAGCATGTGCGCGGGGTATGCCTGGCTGGCCACGGTGCCCCGGCCGGTGAACGCCTGCTTGTGGATAGCGTCGACGTCGATGGCGTTGAGTAGCGCCACCCGGTTGGCGGGCGTCGTCAGGAACGCCCGGGTCGGGTTGACGAACAGGAAGTTCGACATCATCGTCGGCAGCGGGTACGTCTTGACCGTGGTCTTCTTGAGGTACGACTGGACGGCCGACTGCGACAGGTCGTGCATGATGACCGCGAGGTCGCCCTTGTCGAAGAGCACCTGCTGGGTGGACAGGTCGGCGTGCACGGGGATGTCCACGGTGGTGAAGTAGGGCTTCGGGCCCCAGTACCCGTCGTAGGCCTTCATCGCGTAGTGGGAGCCGACGACCGCGTCGGTGATCGTGTACGGTCCGGTGCCCACGTCGTGGGTGAGCAGCCAGGTCTGCGCGTTGTCGCTGCCCGCGTGCTCCTTGAGCGCCGTCGGGCTCATCATCCGGGGCCCGTACGCCGAGGCGAGGTAGCCGAGGAACGCCGAGTCCGGTTCCTTCAGCTTGATCACCACGTGGTAGTCGTCCGGCGTGGTCACCGAGGCGATTCCGGCGACCATGTACGCCGGCCCCTGGTTGACGGCGAGCCGCCGGTCGAACGACGCCTTCACGGCGGCCGACGTGAACGGGGTGCCGTCGTGGAACGTCACACCCTTACGCAGCTCGAAGGTGAACGTCTTGTTGTCCGGCGCGGCCGTCCAACTCGTGGCCAGCGAGGCCACGATCTCGGGCTTGGCGACCCCGCGCTTGTACTGCAGCAGTCCCTCGTACACGTTGGTGGTGAGCAGCAGGCCCTGGCCGGCGTAGAAGATGTCGGGGTCCGGCGGCTGGCCCGGGTCCTGCAGGAAGCTGACCCGCAGCACCTTGTCGGTCGGCGGCTTGGCGGCGGTATCGGTGGCGGCCGGCCCGGTGCAGCCGGCGGCGGCGACCGCCAGGCCGACGGCGAGCGCCCCGGCGGCGAAGGTTCGTTTCATCGGGCCACTCCAGCCAGTTCGTTCTCGGCGAGCGCGGCGAACGCCGCCTCGATCTCCTCCGTGGTCCGGCACGCGCCGGCCTGCAGGTACTCCATGGCGTCCAGGGACGCGTCGTGCCGGGCGACGGTGGAGCCGCCGACGGCGTCGGTGACCACCCGGGTGTAGTAGTCGCGCTGGTGGGCGTCGGCGAACGTGTAGTGCACGCACACGTCGGTGAGCCCGCCGATGAGCACGAGGGTGGACACGCCGAGGCTGCGCAGCAGCAGGTCGAACTCGGTGCCGATGAAGCACGAGTAGCGCCGCTTGACGATGTGGTACTCGCCGTCGCCCGGCACGAGCGTGGGCCACAGGTCGGTGCCCTCGTCGCCCTCCACGCAGTGGGGGCCCTCGAATCCGTCGAGCTCGCGGCCGAAGTCGACGCCGCTGCGCCGGTGCACCTCCTGGAAGAAGATGACCGGTACGCCGGCCGCGCGGGCCGCGGCGACCAGCCGCTCGGACCGTTCGACGCGGTCGGGGAAGCCGGGCATGAAGACCATGCCGGTCACCTCGGGCGGCATTGCCGAGGCCCGCTGGATGTCGACGACGATCAGCGCCGGTTTCCCGACGATGAGGGGTTGTCTAGGCATTCGTTCTCCTGTTCATCTCGTGGGGGTGGCTCAGACGGTGATGCGCGGATCGGCGATCGCCTGCAGCACGTCGACGACCGTGTTGATCACGATGTAGCCGGCGCCGAGCAGCAGCGTCACGCCGGCGATCGCCGGGAAGTCGCCGAAAGGGATGCTCTGGGCGGTGTACTGGCCGATGCCGGGCCAGGCGAAGACCTGCTCGATGACGAGGACGCCGGCGAACATGAGGCCCACCTGCAGCCCAGTCATCGACAGCGCCGGCCCGACCGAGTTGCGCAGCAGGTGCCGGCGCAGCACCCGGCTCTCGGTCAGCCCTTTCGCCCGGGCGGTGCGCGCGAAGTCGCTTGTCGCGTTGCCGAGCAGGCTGGAGCGCAGGACCCGGCCGATCGACACGGCGGGCCCGATCGCGACAGCCAGCGCGGGCAGCAGCAGGTGGGCGAGCGCGTCGACGCTGACGTCGGGCCGGCCGACCAGCAGGCCGTCGATGGTGAGCAGTCCGGTCGGGCCGGCGGGCGCGTCGGCGAAGCTCGTCCGGCCGGCGGCCGGCAGCCAACCCAGCTGCTGGTAGAACAGCAGGACCACGCCGATGCCGACCAGGAACGCCGGCGTGGACGCGCCCGCGAGCAGCACGAACCGGACGACGCCGGCGCCCCACCACCGCAGCGTAGTGGCGACGGCCAGCAGGACGGCCAGCAGCAGTGCCAGGATCAGCCCGTAGAGCGCCAGCTCGGCGGTGGCCGGCACGAATGTACCGAGGTCGGTGCCGACCGGCCGGCGCGTACGGTACGAGGTGCCGAAGTCGCCGCGCAGCAGCCCGGTCACGTAGTGCGCGTACTGCTCCGGGACGGGCCGGTCGAGGCCGAGCGCGTGCCGCTGCCGCTCGACGGCCTGCTGCGACGCGCCGGCGCCGAGCATCGCGTGGACCGGGTCCAGCGGCGACGCCTTCTGCAGCACGAAGACGATCACGGTGAGGGCGAACAGGACCACGACCATCGCCGCGACCCGGGTGGCGATCACCTTCGGCATCGGCGTACTCCCTTCACGCTGCGGCGCGGTTGTCGAGCAGGTCGCGGACCGCGTCGCCGGCGACGTTGCCGATGAGCGCCATGAGCATCACGGCGAGGCCCGGCACGACCGGGATCCACCATTCCTGCAGCAGGTACGACAGGGTCCGGGCGGTGTCGGCGCCCAGCTCCGGGGTGGGCGCGGGCTGCCCGAGGCCGAGGAACGACAGTCCGGCCAGCGTGAGGACCAGCGCGCCGACGTCGAGGCTCGCGGTGATCACGACGGCCGGTACGGTGCCGGGCAGCAGGTGGCGCAGCGCGAGCCGGGCGCGCCCGACCCCGGCGAGCCGGGCCGCCTCCACGTGCGGCCGGGCCGCGAGCGTACGGATCTCGCCGCGCACAATCCGCGCGTAGAACGGCCACCAGACCACCGCGACGGCGAGCAGCGTGTGGGTGAGGCCGGGGCCCAGGGTGGCGGCCACCGCGATCGCGATGACCGGGGCGGGCAGCGCCAGGAACGCGTCAGTGACCCGCATCAGGCCGGTGTCGAGCCACCCGCCGGCCGTGCCGGCCGCCAGCCCGATGAGACCGCCGATGAGCACCCCCGACGCGATGACCGCCAGGGCCGCGAACCAGCTGACCTGCCAGCCGTGCAGAGCGCGGCTGAGCAGGTCGCGGCCGATGCCGTCGGTGCCGAGCAGGAACCCGGGCGACAGTGGCGGCAGCTGCGGCGCCCCGACCGGCATGAGCGGGTCGTACGGGGCCAGCACCGGCGCGGCGGCGGCGATCACCGTGGCCAAGGGCAACAGTGACGCCGCGATCCAGCGGTGCCAGGTCGAACGACGAGCTGTCCACAAGCGGCTGACCCGGTAGCGCGACAATGCCACAGGTTCGGCGACGGCCATCTACCTCACCTCCGGATGGATGCAGGCGGCCAGCGCGCGGCTGGCGGCGCGGTCGTGCACCGCCCGGACCAGCAGCGGCACCAGCGCCGGGTCGGCGCATTCGGGCAGCGCCACCGGGCAGCGGGGATGGAAAGCGCAGCCGGGCGGCGGCCGCAGCGGGCTGGCCGGTTCGCCGGCCAACCCGGTCAGCGGCGCGCCGAGCTCCGGCAGCGCGGCGAGCAGCGCCCGGGTGTAGGGGTGGCGCGGCCGGTGCACCACGTCGTCGACGGGGCCGAGCTCGACGATCCGGCCCAGGTACATGACCGCGACGCGGTCGGCGACCGTAGCGGCGACCGCCAGGTCGTGCGTGACGAACAGCACCGCCATGCCGTGTTCCCGGCGCAACCGGGCGATGAGGTTGAGCACGGTGGCGGCCAGCGTGGCGTCCAGGGCGCTGGTCGGCTCGTCGCAGAGCAGCAGCCGGGGCGGAATGATGGTCGCCCGCGCGAGGGCCACCCGCTGGCACTGTCCGCCGGAGAGCTGCCCGGCTCGGGCGGCCGCGACGGCCGGGCTGAGGCCGACCTCGGCGAGCGCGGCGTCGATGCGGGCGGCGCGCTGCGCGGTGGTCAGCTTGAGCGGCCGCAGCCGCTCGGCGAGCAGCGCGCCGACCGTGAGCCAGGGGGTCAGCGACGCGCCGGCGTGCTGGAACACCATCTGCGGGCGCGACCCACCGGCGTCGGTGACGGCGTCGCCCTGATCGGCCGCTTCCAGTCCCGCGACCACCCGCAGCAGCGTCGACTTGCCCGAGCCGCTCTCCCCCACGATGGCCACGCACTCGCCGTCGCCGACGGACAACGTCACCTCCCGCAGCGCCGTCAGCTTCGTCGCCGACCGCAGCCCGGTGCGGGCGCGGAACGTCTTGGTCACCCGCTGCACGGCGGTGGCCGGCCCGGCTCCGCCGGTCGCGGGCGGCGTGGTGGGTGGTCCCGGTCCGTCGCCGGGCGCCGACGCCGTCTCGGCTCGGACAACATCAGTGGGTACGTAGCATGCACGCGCGTGCTCGCCCGCCGCCACCAGCTCGGGTGGCGTGCTCGCGCACTCCGGTCGCGTGTGGGCGCACCGCCCGGCGAACGGGCAGCCCGGCGGCGGGTCCATGGGGTCGGGCAGCTCGCCGGCGAGCACCGGCAGGGCCCGCGCGCGGGGCGCGTCGAGCCGCAGGCGGGCGCCGAGTAGGCCGAGGGTGTACGGGTGGGTGGCCCGGCGCAGGACCTCGGCGGTGGGTCCGACCTCGGCGAGCCGGCCGGCGTACATGACGGCGACCCGGTCGGCGACCTGACCGGCGACGCCCAGGTCGTGGGTGATGAGCAGGAAGCCGCAGCCCGTGTCGTCGCGCAGCCGCCGCAGCAGGCGCAGCACCTGCGCCTGCACGGTGACGTCCAGCGCGGTGGTGGGCTCGTCCGCGACGACGAGGGCCGGGCTGCCCGCGACCGCCATCGCGATCATCACGCGTTGCCGGAGGCCGCCGGACAGCTCGTGGGGGTAGCTGCGCATGCGTCGTTCGGGGTCGGGGACGCCGGCGGCGCGCAGCAGGTCGACCGCCTTGTCGGCCGTGCCGGCGGCTTCGATGACCTGCGCGCCGACCCGCATGGTGGGGTTGAGCGAGGTCATCGGGTCCTGGAAGACGGCGCCCAGGTGCTCGCGGCGGACCTGACGGCGTACCTGTGGGCTGGCGGCGAGCATGTCGTGGCCCTTGACGGTCACCCGGCCACGGGTGCTGGCGTGCGCCGGCAGCAGGCCGAGCAGGGATAGGCCGAGCACGCTCTTGCCGGAGCCGGACTCGCCGACGACGCAGAAAATCTCATGTGGACGGACGTCGAGGCTCACGCCGCGGACGGCGTGGACGGTGCGGCCGCCGCGGGGGAAGCTCACGTGCAGGTCTGCGACCGACGCCGGGATCGGGTCGGGCCCATCGACCGGCACCGTCGGCACCTGCGGGCCGGCGGATCGCGACCACCGCATGGTCGGCTCCCTGGGTAGGGAGAACCGGCGCAGGTTCGCCGCTTCTCGGCCGAACCTCCCGGGTTTTTGTCCCGCCGTGGAACGGGTGCCGCAGCACCCGCCTCGCCTCTCGGACCAGCCCGCGATCGCGGCGGAACCCTAGGCGCGCCTCACGAGGTGTGAGTCGGTTGTATTCAATGGCCGCCGTGTCACTGTCGTCGGTCCGCGCGATTTCGTCGGCGTAAACTATCGTTGCCGCAGGTCACTATGGACGGACATGGCTACGCGAAGTAGTTGTCCGGAATCCCGTGGTACACAATGAAGTCGTCGAACCGGTGCACGCCCGGCCGGTCGTCGATCGCGGTGATCGCCTCGCGCAGCGCCCGCAGTTGCGCCACGGACATCTGCAGCGGGGGCTCGTCGGGCTGGTACGACGTACGGATCAGGTAGTCGCGGCCGGGCGTCGTGGACATCTCGATGTGGCAGCCGAGCAGGTGGGTGACCGGGTGCGTGGCGCACCACGCGAGCAGCCGGTCGATGGTGGCGGTGAACGCGGCCCAGTCGCGCACGTACAGCCGGCCGGGGTAGACGGTGTCCCCGGTGAACAGGATCCCGGTGTACGCGTCGTAGAACACGGTGGCCGGCTCGTCGTGCCCCGGCCCGGGCAGCACGTCGACGACCCGCCCGCCGAGGTCGATCCGTGCCGTGCCCGACGGCCAGTCCGTGAGGCCGTAGTAGCTCACGACCGCGTCGAGGTCGGTGCCGACGACCGTGGTGTCCGGCCGGTCGGCGAACTGGCCGTCGGCCGCCAGGTGGTCGTGGTGGCTGTGGGTGTGCGCCACGACCAGGCCGTACGCGGGCCGGGGGTGACGGGCGAGCCAGTCCGCGATGAGCTCGTCGACGGTACGCCGCAGCGGTAGGAACTCCGGCTCGGCCGTCGCGCCGGTGTCGACGAGCAGGGCGCGCTCGTTGCCGAACAGCAGGAACATGAACGGCGCCTCGTAGTTCACCGACATGTTCTGCCGCAGGATCACGGTGTGCTCGTCGTACGCGTGCACCTGCAGCTCCGGCGCCGTGTCGTGCCGGGGCGAGACCGCGCCGGCGTGCCAGCGCACGGACAGGTCGCCGGGTGCCGGCCCATCCGCGACAAAATCGATCATGACGGATCCTCGGGAATCAGCGGATGAGCAGGTACACGCCGACGGCGGTACCGAAGATGACGACGGCGACCCGCAGCGGGCCGGGCCGCAACCGTTGGGCGGCCCGGCCGCCGACGACGCCGCCGAGCAGGCTGGCCGGCGCGACCAGCAGCGCCGACCACCAGTCGACCGGGCCGTAGAGGGCGAAGCCGACCAGCGCGACGGTGTTGATGAGCAGGGAGAGCATGGTCTTGACGCCGTTGACCTGGCCGAGGTTCTCGCCCGTGCCCAGGGCGAGGACGGCGAGCAGCACGATCCCTAGCCCGCCGCCGAAGTACGCCCCGTAGACGGCGCCCGCGAAAGTGGCCGCGAGCAGCCCGACGCGGTGCCGACTGACGCCCCCGTCGCCGCCGTCTCCAACAACCCGCCCGCCCACCGGCACGGTGACGGGCCGGCGGGCCGTGAGCCACGCGGAGATCCGCGGCTGGAGGGCGATGACGGCGGTCGCGCCGAGCACCAGGAAGGGCACGAGTGCCCGGAAGACCGAGTCGGGTGCGGTGAGCAGTGCGACAGTGCCCAGGACCGCACCGATGATCGACACCACGCCGAGCGGGACGAGCAGGTCGCGACGCTGGCGCACATTGTGCCGGTAGGTGGCGGCGCCCGAAAGGTAGCCGGGCCACACGGCCACGGTGTTGGTGACGTTGGCGGCCACCGGGGACAGTCCCGTGGCCAGCAGCGCGGGGAACGTCAGCAGCGTGCCGCCGCCCGCGACCGCGTTGACCGCGCCCGCGAGGAAGCCGGCCGACACCAGCAGCACACCTTGCCCCGGCGTCACGCGGATCCACGCAAAATTAGCATGATCATTGTATACAACGCTCGTGTTACGGGCAGGCGCGGAGATCGTTCACGGGACGTTACGCACCCGGTAGGCGGCGTCGGCCTGCCGGATGTGCTCGGCCATCACGGCCCGGGCCAGCTCGGCGTCGCCCTGCTCCAGCGCGTCCACGATGAGCTGGTGCTCTGTCCAGGAGTCGGCCGCCCGGCGGGGCAGCTCCACCGCGTACACCCAGGCGATCTTGTATCTGAGCTGCTCCACGATCGAATTGAGGCTGGTGTTGCCGGACGCCTCGGCGAGGATCGTGTGGAACCGGGTGTTCAGTGCGGGCAGCCTGTCCAGCGTGCCGTGGAAGACGGCCTGCCGGCCCTCGCGGACCACCTCGCGGAGCTGCTCCAGGTGCGCCTCGGTGCGCCGGTGCGCGGCCCGGGCGGCGGCCAGGGGTTCCAGCACGGCGCGGATCTCCAGCAGGTCGGCGGCCTCGTCCGGGGACAACTCGGCGACGAAGGTGCCGTAGTACGGCGCGATGCGGACGAACCCCTCGACGGCCAGCATCCGCAGCGCCTCCCGCACCGGCATCCGCGACACCCCGAACCGTTCGGCCAGCCCGTCCTCGGTGAGCCGCTGACCAGGGGCGAAGACGCCGAGGATCACGTCGTCGCGGATGGCCGCGCACAGCTCGGCCGGGGACCGGCGAACAGTTCGGGGCGACGGCACGGCCTGATCGGTGTTCTCCACGGTCAACCCGCAGCCCTCCCGCGTGATACGTGGGCGAAACGATTGTATGCAATCGTCTTCGCCGATGACATTACTTCAGTTCGGCCGCGGCCCCGTGCAGGGCGACGTGTATCTCGCGTCGCACCCCGACCGCGTCTCATGGGGACTCCTGCCCGACGCCGACGCCAAGCCCGCGCTGACGATGCGCTCGGGTCAGTCGGTCACGATCGACACGATCAGCCACGAGGGCATCATGGAGGACCAGGGCCGCGACCCGCGGGCGTTCTTCGGCGCCCGGGGCGTGCCGGCCGACCTCGTGCTCGACGACGTGGTCGCCCTCGCGGCCAGCGACGTCGCGCACGACCCGGACCTGCACGGCCCGCACGTGGTGACCGGCCCCATCGAGGTGAGCGGCGCCCGCCCCGGCGACGTGCTCGAGGTCGAGGTGCTCGACCTGCGCCAGCGCGCGCCGTACGGGATCATCAGCAACCGCCACGGCCGGGGCGCCCTGCCGGGCGAGATGCCGCAGGTGCCGCCCGGCTGGCCCGCCGGCGAGCCGGTGCCGCCGGTGAGCCTGCTCGCCCGCGCGGACGGTGACACCGGCCTGCTGGCGATCGGTGACGGGCGCGACGTCCGGTTCCCGCTCAACCCGTTCCTCGGCATCATGGGGGTGGCGCCCGCCGAGCCGGGTCCGTGGCACTCCGTGCCGCCCGGCCCGCACGGCGGCAACCTCGACGTGAACCTGCTCGGCGTCGGCGCGAGCCTGTTCCTGCCGGTGCGCCATCCGGGTGCGCTGTTCTACGCCGGCGACCCGCACTTCGCCCAGGGCGACGGCGAGGTGGCGCTCACCGCGTTCGAGGCGCCGCTGCGCGCCACCCTGCGACTGACCGTCCACAGTGACCACCGTAGCCGGGCGCTCGCCGCGAGGTTGACCGCGCCGTGGGCGCGCACCGACGCGTACCACGTGGTTATGGGCCTGGACGCCGACCTCGACGAGGCCATGCGCCGCGCCACGCGCGACGCGCTCGAGTTCCTCGCGCACCACTGCGGCCTGCCGCGCGCCGTCGCGCTGGCCTACCTCAGCGCGGCGGCCGACTTCGAGGTCTCCCAGGTCGTCGACCGGGTCAAGGGCGTGCACTGCTGCCTGCGTCGCACCGATCTCGATCCGCTGCACGGCTGAGCCCCTTACAGCCCGGTCAGCCGGTGCGTCAGGCGCCCCGCGCGGAGGCTGGCCAGGACCGTCGGCGCCTGCAGGATCGCGCCGTCCGGGTCCGTGCTGTCCACGATGGCCAGGTGCGCGTCGGCGCCGAGGTCCGGCCCGTGCGGCGCCAAGCCGAGGATCTCCGCCGGGCCGGAGGTGATCGAGGCGAGCAGCGCGGCCCGGTCGGCCGCCGTGACCAGCCGGCGCGTGATGCCGGCCAACCAGGCGGCCTGCAACAGGCTCCCGTTGCCGTACGGGGAGAACGGGTTGTGCAGGTTGTTGTTGGCGATGGCCACCGTGACGCCGGCCAGGGCGGCCCGGTCGATCGGGGCAAGGCTGCGCGTGCCCGGCTCGCCGTGCCCGGTCAGGTACAGATCCGTGGCGGGCAGCACGACGAGGGCGATGCCCGCGCCGGCGAGCTGGTCGAACGCGCGCGCCTGGGCGTCGGGCGCCATCGCCGCGAGGGTGGTGACGTGGCCGATGGTCACCCGACCGGCCATGCCGTGCGCCAACGTCCGCTCGACGACCAACCCGAGCAGCGAGGCGGCCGGGTCGTCGGTGAAGTCCAGGTGCAGGTCGACGGGCCGGCCGTACCGTTCGGCGAGCGAGAACACCAGGTCGAGGTGAGCGGCCGGGTCCCGGTCCACGTAGGGACAGCCGCCGACCACGTCGAGGCCTTCGGCGAGCGCCGCGTCGAGCAGTTGCGGCATGCCGGGCAGTTCCAGGCCGCGCTGCGGGAACGCGGACAGCTGCAGGCGCAGCCGCTCGCCGGCGTGCTCGGCCAGGTCGCGGTGCAGCTCCACCATGCGCAGCCCGATGGCGGGGTCGATCTCCACGTGCGCCCGCGCCGCCGTCGTGCCGGCCGCGATCAGGGCGTCCACCGCGCGGCGCGCCCCGGCGGCCACGGTCGCCGCCGGCACGGTGCCCCGCATCCGGGCCACGGTGGCGATGGCGTCGGCCAGGTCCGCGGTGACCGCCCCGGCCTCGCCCAGCAGGAAGGCCTTGTCCAGGTGCACATGCGCGTCGACGAACGCCGGCAGCACGACCCGCCCGCCCGCGTCGAACCCACCGGCGCCCTGTCTATCGGCCGGCGCGACGCCCGCTACGCGGCCGTCGACAAAATCAAGATCTACAAGCCCTTTCCCCGGTACGAGCGCCCGCCTGAGCTTTTCGGTCATCATCGCCGCCTTATACGTTCTGGATCCGGCGCGCCGCCGCCGTGTGCCGGCGCAGGATCTCCTCGATGTCGTCGACCACCAGGTGCCCGGCCCGGACGACCGGACGGCCGCCGACCAGCACCTCGCGCGGCGCCCCCGGTCCGCAGCGCAGCCACGCGTCGATCGGGTCGGAGACCGCGCCCGCCCAGGGCAGGCCGGTCACCGGCCAGACGCAGACGTCCGCGTTGGCGCCGGGCGTCAGCTCGCCGATCTCGCCGGTACGCCCGAGGCAGGCCGCCCCGCCCCGGGTGGCCAGCTCCAGCGCGTCGCGGGCGCCGAACGCCGCCGGCCCCGACCGCGCCCGAGCGGCGATCATCGCCATCCGGGTCTCGTGCCACATCGAGGCCATGTCCGAGTTGGCCGAGCCGTCGACCCCGAGGCCGACGGGCACGTCGGCCGCCCGCAGGTCCACCACCGGCGCGATGCCCACCCCCATGAGCAGGCCTGGTGTCGCGCAGTGGGCGACGCCGACCCCGGCGGCACCCAGCCGCGCGATCTCCGCCGCGTCCGGGAAGAAGCAGTGCGCGACCCAGGTGCGCGGCTGCGCCCAGCCGAGCGACTCGAACCACTCCACCGGCCGGCAGCCGTGCAACGCCACGCAGTACGGTTCGTCGGCGGCGTCTCCGGACAGGTGGGTGTGCAGGCGCACGTCCCGGGCGTCGGCCAGCTCGGCCGAGGCCCGCATGAGGCCGGCCGTCGCCCCGAACACCGAGTGCGGGCCCAGCGCGATGCGGGTCATCGCGTCGGCCGCGCGGTCGTGGTACGCGCCGATGAGCCGGTCGCTGTCGGCGAGGACCGCGTCGACGTCCTCGAGCATGTGGTCCGGCATCGGGCTGCCGTCGCGCTGGCCCCGGTCGACGCAGCCGCGCGTCGCGTGGAACCGCAGCCCCGCCTCGCGGGCGGCGAGGATGGACACCTCGACCAGGCTTTCGCGGCCGGGTGGCTGCAGGTACAGGTGGTCACTCGTGGTCGTGGCGCCGCCGAGGGCCAGCTCGGCGAGGCCGACGCGGGTGGACAGGTAGATGTCGTCCTCGGTGACGGTCGACCATAACGGGTAGAGGGCGCCCAGCCAGCCGAGGAAGTCGGTGGTCGTCATCGGCCGGTACGCCCGGGTCAGGTTCTGCCACAGATGGTGGTGGGTGTTGATCAGGCCCGGGGTCACCAGGCAGCCGGCGGCGTCGAGCCGCTCGCGGGCCGCCGGCTCCGTGCCGGCCGGGCCGACCGCGTCAATCCGCCCGTCGCGGACGGCGACCCAACCGCCGGGGATCTCCCGGCGCGCGTCGTCCATCGTGGCCACCAGGGTCGCCCCCGCGATGAGCAGGTCGACCGGGGTGGCCCCGGCGACCGTACGGTCAGCCGGGGCCACCTCGTGTTGGCTCATGGGAGCGTGATGGACGGGTCGATGAACTCGTTGGTGACCAGGTCGGCCGCCTTCAGGCCGTCCGGCACGGTGACGCCACGGGCCGCGAAGATCGGCCGCAGCAGGGCGATGGTGGCGTCCACCCGGGCGTCGTCGAAGTTGCCCAGCGTCGCGTCGGGACCGTTGCCGACCAACTTGAGGTCCTTCATCACGGTGACCGCGTTGGCGTTGCCGTCCGCGGTGATCGGCGGCCCGCCCTGGATCGTCTGGCCGATCTTCACCAGCGTGGCGTTGGTGGCGGTCGGGTCCTTCATGTAGTCCACCTGGGCCTGCTGGATCATGGGAACCAGCTTCTTGAGGCAGGCGCTGTTGGCCGCGAACTCGTCGGACCGCACGGCCAGACCCTGCGGGTAGATGGTGTACCCGGAGTCGTGGATGAGCAGCGACTTGACCGGCTTCTTCCACTCGGCGACGTCGTGCTCCCAGCGGTACGGCTCGTTGCTGGCGTACCCCTGCTGGATCACCTTGCCGCGGTCGGCGACGAACCGGGCCGGGGTGCCGTCGAACGACGCGTCGAGCATGTCCTTGGTGACGTAGCCCTTGCTCACCAGGTAGTCCATGAACGGCATGCCCTCGATGTAGATCACCTTCGCCTTGGTGGCGGCCACATCGGTCCACGCGTTGACGGTGTACGTCGCCGGGTCCCACATGAGGACCTGCGGGTTGATGTCCAGCGGGGCGACGACGGCCCTGGTGGGGAACTTGGCGGCCGCGCCGACCGCGTCGTCGGTCGCGACGTAGCCGAGGTAGATGGACTTGTCCTGGTACATCTGCTGCGGGATCGGCGTGAACCCGATGAACGGGCCGCCGAGGCGGACCTCGATGCTGACCCCGGTGGCGCCCAGCTTGCCGGTGTAGGTGCCCTTCTTGGCGTCGATGGTGCCGTCCGGGCCGGCGAGCTGGAACGCGGCGGCGCGCTCCGGCGTGGCGTACCAGTCGATCTGGATCGGGATCGTCGCCGGGCAGATACCGGCCAGCGAACCGGTGGTGGCGGTGGGGGCCGGCGCGGCGTCGGCGCCGCAGGCGGCGAGCGCCACCCCGGCGGCCAGGACGACCGCGAAGAAGGCGGGTTTCCGACCTGTGAAAGTGCGCATGGATCTCCTCAAGAACGTGTTCGCGAAGTCAGGAGGCGGATACAGCGGTGCGGGTGGTGCGCTGGGCGTGGCGTCGTCGCTGCACCCAGGTGCCGAGGAGGTCGAAGGACCAGAACAGGACCAGGCCGACCAGAGAGGACAGGAACAGGGCGGTGAGCAGCCGCTCCGTGGACAACTGCTGGCGGTAGACGTCGATGAGCCGACCGATGCCGGGCTCGCCCTGCCGGAAGAAGAAGTCCGCGATGATCGCGCCGACCATGGACAGCCCAGCGGAGATCTTGAACCCGTTGATCATCGCAGGCAGCGCGGCGGGCACCTGCAACCGCAGCAGGCGCTGCCACCGCCCGGCCCGGTAGAGCGCCAGCAGGTCGTGCAGGCCAGGCTCGACCGACTTCACGCCGAACAACGTGCTCGTGATGATCGGGAACAGCGACACCAGGACGCAGACCGTCACCCGGCTGGTGAAGTCGTAGCCGAACCAGTAGCCCAGCTGCGACACGACCGCGAGGATCGGGATCGTCTGCAGCAGCACCGCGTACGGGTAGATCGAGATCTCCACCCATCGGGCCTGGCTCATCAGCAGCCCGAGCGACACGCCGACCACCATGGAGACCGCGAGGCCGACGAGCGCCACCACGGTTGTCGACCACAGGCCGGCCAGCAGCTGCTCGCGCGCCGCCGGGTCGAACAGCCCCAGGCGCAGCACCTCCATGGGCGGCGGCAACAGGAACCGCTCCCCCGGTTCGAGCAACGTCGTACTGGCGAACTGCCAGAACCCCAGTACGCCCACGAACACCAGCAGCGGGGCGACCAGGCGACTTACCATCCCGGCCCGGCTCATACGGCCACCTCCGCGGCACCGCGGAGGGCGGCGGAGACGGTGGCTGCCGTGGCGGCGAACTCGGGCGAGTACCGGGACTCGGGCGGTCGCGGATAGTCGAACGGCACCGGGATGTCGGCGACGATCCGGCCCGGACGCCCGGAGAGCACCACGACCCGGGTAGCCAGGAAGACCCCCTCGGGGATGGAGTGCGTGACGAACAGCCCGGCGAAGGACTCCGCGACGAACAGACTGTTGAGTTCCTCGCCCAGCCGTTCGCGGGTCATCTCGTCGAGCGCGCCGAACGGCTCGTCGAACAGGTACAGGTCCGGGCGCATCGTCAGGGCGCGGGCGATGGAGACCCGCATCCGCATGCCGCCGGACAGCTGCGCGGGACGGTGCCGTTCGAACCCGGTCAGGCCGACCCGCGCGATGGCGTCCGCGGCGAGCCGGCGGCGCTCGGTCGCGGGCAGGCCCGCGAGCTGTCCGGGCAGCTCGACGTTGCGTTGCACGCTGCGCCACGGCATCAGGGTCGCGTCCTGGAACACGTAGCCGAGCGAGTCGCCGGTCACGGACACCGTGCCGGCGGTCGGCCCCTGAAAGCCGGCGGCCAGTCGCAGCAGGGTCGACTTCCCGCAACCGGACGGCCCCACCAACGCGACCATCTCGCCTCTGTGGACCGTCAGGTCGACGCCCGCCAGCGCCTGGGTGCCGCCGAAGGCCACGCTGACGCCCGCGAACTCCACTGCGGGGGCGCTGTCGTATACAGCTTGGCCAGCCCGATCCGGCACCGGATCACGAGGCGACGCATCAGTAGCCCATAGCTGACTGCTCACGGTATCGCCCTCTCGGTCAACGCCACACTTTGGCGAATCCCGTTGTATACGACGACCGTTGCCTATCAAGATCTGTCTGGTAACGCGCATGTTTCGCGGGTTCGGCGCGGGGATCAATGTTCGACATCGGCGGCCCGATCCTGCAAACTTGGTCGGACCAAAGTACCAAGATTGAGGTTGGTCATGGATCCTGCGCCGCCGGTCCGTCGCGATCGCGCCATCAGTGGCGAGGTCGGGGCATACCTCGAACGCCTCACCCGCGACCTGCGGCCCGGCGACCGGCTCCCGCCCGAGCGGCAGCTCGCCGAGACGCTCGCGGTGTCGCGCACGTCGGTCCGGGAGGCGCTGCGCGAACTGGAGCAGCGTCGGCTGATCGCGCGCAGCCCCGGACGCGGGACGACGGTACTCGCCCCACCGGCCGCGGCCGACGCGCTCACCGAACTGGCCGGCGACGCCGCCGAACAGGCCGATGTAGCGGAGCTGCGGCTGCTCGTCGAACCACAGATCGCCGGCCTCGCCGCCCGGCGGGCCACCGACACCGACCTCGTGGTGCTCGAGCAGACGCTCACCGGCTCCCACGCGGGGCTGACCGCGGCCGAGTCGCTGGACCTGGACATGCGCTTTCACCTGCAGCTCGCCGCCGCAGCCCATAACCCGCTCCTGGTGTCGTTGTGCGACCTCACCAACACCTGGGTCCGCGACGTACGCCTGCGCTCCCACCGCTCGCGGGCCGGCCGCCGCTCGTCGGTCGAATGGCACCACCGGATCTACCAGGCGGTCGCCGCGGGAGACGAGGCGGCCGCCCGCCAGGCGATGACCGACCACCTCGCCGCCGTCGCCACGCTGGTCCGGCAGACACCCCGATCCGAAAGGTTGGCCCCGGTACGGTGACACCGGCATTCCCCGACGGGCTCATGGCGGCGTTCGACGCCTACGAGCAAGCCCTCAACGACGACGACCTGGCCACCATGGACCAGCTGTTCGCGCCGGGTCCCCGGACGCTGCGCGGTGACCGTGGCGGGCTGCTGGTCGGGCACGACCAGATCAGCGCGTTCCGGCGGGTCCGGGGCGGCGCGCCGGCCCGCGACCTGGCCGAGGTGCGCGTACATGTCATCGACGACAACGCGGCGGTGGTCACCGCCGTGACCGCCCCACGACGCGGCGGCCACGGCCTGCAATCCCAGCTCTGGCGCCGCGTCAACGGCTCATGGGTGATCGTCGCCGCGCACGTGAGCCCCGCCCCGACGACGTTCGACGCGACCGTCTGGCGGATCGTCGGCGCTCCCCTGGTCGCCGGTGCGCCGCACGGTCCACTCGCCGGGGAAACCGTCGCCGTCAAGGACCTGTTCGAGGTCGCGGGGTACCAGGTAGGCGCGGGCGTCCCGGCGTACCTGGCCGAGCAGCCCGCGGCGACCCGCCACGCGGACGCGGTGGCCCGGCTCCTCGACGCCGGCGCCACCGTACGCGGCATCGCCCACACCGACCAGTTCGCGTACTCCCTGGCGGGCGACAACCCGCACTACGGAACGCCACCCAACGCCGCCGTGCCCGCCGCCGTACCTGGCGGATCAACCAGCGGGCCCGCGACCGCCGTCGCTCTCGGCGACGCATCCATCGGACTGGGCACCGACACCGCCGGATCGATCCGGGTGCCGGCCTCGTACCAGGGACTGTGGGGGCTTCGCTCGACGCACGGCGCGGTACCCACAGCCGGCCTGGTCGCACTGGCCCCAGACTTCGACACGGTCGGCCTGCTCACCCGCGACCCCCACACCCTGGTACGCGCGACCGCCGCGCTGGTCGACGACGCCGGTGTCGCGGTACCGGACGATGTGGTCGGACTCGATGACGTCGGGTTCGATCTCGCCGCGATGCTCGATCCGTTCCGGACCCATCAGGGCTTCCAGGCGTGGCAGTTGCACGGCGACTGGATCCGTGCCCATCCCGATGCGCTGCGGGGCTCGGCGGCGGCACGGTTCGAGGCGGCGTCGCGGATCACCCCCGCCGAGGACGACGCCGCCCGGCGGGCCCTGGCGGCGGCACGGGAGCTGATCGACGCCCGTCTGGGCACCGCCGTCCTCAGCCTGCCCAGCGCATCGTCGCCGGCACCACGGCTGTGGGCGACACAGACCGAGGTCGACGCAACTCGTCAGGCCACCCTGCAGCTCACCTGTGTGGCCGCGATCAGCGGTCGGCCCGTCGTATGCGCACCAGCGAACAGCACGCCCGACGGCCCGATCGGCCGGTCATACATCGGACCACGCGGCAGCGACCTCGCACTGGTGCGCTGGGCCGCACAGCGCGACGCGGGCAACCGACGCGCTTGAAGCCAGCGGGTGGCGCGAACGGAGCATCAACGAGTTGTGGAAGTCGAGAGATTCGTCCGCCCGGTTACAGCCACCCAGTGACTTTGTCGCTACGCGGTTCCGGCTAGCAGGGCATTCGGTAGGCGCGCGTGAGTGCCGAAAGGTCATCCGTCACCAGCGTTCAGCGCCGGAGGAGGAGCACTTCCCCGACTAGGAAGTGCTCACCGGGGAGCAGGACAATCCGTCGACGGAAGATGTCACACCCGGGAGCGGCCATGCTCCCCACATGCTCCCCAAGTAAGGCCCAAACAGCAATAGACCTGTTACCGGACCACCAGTAACAGGCCATATGAACTGCAAATAGATTTTCGGCAGGTACAACGCCCAGTTGCGGAACGTAAGCGACGAGGCCCGACGCATCCGCCACCACATGCCCGATCCGGTACATGGTCCGGACGAGCCACTCAACATCCGCGCCGCCGTGCCAGAACGGCAGGTTGATGGCCGCCTCACCAGACCGGTAGCGCACGGTAATGCCGCTGGGCTGGTGCGTCAGCGTGCGGCTCGGGCCGTCCTCGCCCAGGACAACCTCGCCGACGACGTCCCGCGCGCCGGCAACGATGGCGTCCCACGCCTCCGGGTCGGGCGGCTCACCCGTATCCTTCCGTTCGCCATCCGACGCCTCCAGCCAAGACTGTCCGACGGGCTTAGGTAGCAAGATGAGATCAAAACTCATGGCCGTCAGGTTAGGGCGTGCATCAAGTCGATCACAGCCACTGTTGATACCTGTAGTGCCCACTCCCGTGAAGCGGCAGTCATCAACCTCGATTTCTAACATGTCGAACGTCAACGGCCTACTGCCGACAGCGGTCGAAATGCCCTCTATGTATCCCTCTTGCTGGCGGCACGACCGCGTCGCAGGGGGCGGACAAGGTCCGCCGTGAAGACCCTGGCGAACTCCCACTGCGCGTGAGGGTTGAACACACTGCGATGCCGCAGGCTCATCGAGATGGCGAGGTAGGTCGCGGCGCAGAAGTAGACCAGAATGCTCACGGCGGCTGTCGCGGCGGCAGCAATCACGATGACTCCCACGACCGGCTTTGGCACCGCAGTGTGCTGCAGTGCCGCGCCGATGCCGAACGCGAGGAAGGAGAGGAAGCCGATCTGGAAGGTCACCACGGACACGCGATAGGACGCGCGCGACCGCAACTGCTCCATCTCGCCATCCTTCAGAATTCGCCTCATCCGCCGAACCAATCAGCTATCTGGGAGTACTCGAGCCGCTGCACGTAGGTGGTTGACTGACCGCCGACCAGACTACCGCCGCCGCCTGGTCCGACCATGATGTCGACTGTCCACACATCCTCGCCGGTCATCGACGACTGACCGTAGGAGTAGGTCGCATACCCGGAGACCCCGTAGCCTCCCCCGCCAGTGACATACTTGAATTGGTCCTTTTGGTCCTCAATGTCACCGCCCGAGAAGATAATGCCAGGGCCATAGAAGCCGCCGAAGGTCACTCCCTCATGCCCGCCAAACGTCTCCATCAAGCCGACACCCTTGCCGTCGAAGGCGAGACATATACTGCCGCCGTAGCCCACGTAGGCGCCGATGTCGCCGCCGAAGCAAACGCCGAACATCTTGATGCCGCCCTCAGTGTCGGACCCGGGGCAGTCGTACGCTCCAGTCTGGCCGATCATCTTACAGCCGGCCGGCAACGGCAGGCCGTCGCCCCAAGCGCTAGGCGTCGGAGTCTTACTGGGCCCCGTCCGCGCGCTCGTGCTGCCCGGTGGTGGTGCCGTCGGGATGGGCACCGGCTTGTCGGTGGGGAAAGTGATCGTTACGCGGATGGTCACGCTCGGGCCGGCGCCGGAGCTGCCCGAACCGCAGGTGCGGCTCACGTAGTCGTTCAGCGTGCAGCCACCGCCAGAACCGGAGCCGCCTCCAGAACCACCGCCGCCTCCCCCACCACCGCCGCCGGAGCCACTGTTCGCGTTCTGGCAGTAGTACTGCGCGTAGACGTCCGTGTAGTTACAGGTCGACAGACCAGTCGGGTCGGTGCGGGTAACCGGCGTGTTGTCGGCGTACGAGTACCCGTTCAGCGAGAGCGGGTTCTCCGACTCAAAGAGCGAGTCGACGCTGATGAACCGCCCGAGCCCGGCGTCGTACTCGCGCGCCCCTATGTGGACCAGTCCGGTCGGGTCGTTGTCGCCACCGACGAATCCCTTCGGATTGGGCCAGGACACCCCGGCGCCGCGGGCGACGCCGTACGGCATCTGGAGGCGCGTGGTGATGGCCTGGGTCCCTGCCGTCACGGTGGTCGCCTGGGTGCCCTGATGATCACCGATGAGCCACACCAGCGCCCCGCCGGTGGTCATCTGGGCGCAGGTCTCACCGGCCCATACGTAGTAGCGGGTCGCCGTGACGGCACCGGACGACTTGGTCCGGACGAGCTCCATCCCGGGCAGGTAGAGCGTCGTGGTCGTCGGTGTGTCGGCGACGAGCCGGGTGCCGTCCGTGGTGTAGGTGTAGCGATGCGTCTGCCCACCGGTCGACAGCGTCGCGAGGCGCCCCTCCGGGTCCCAGGTGAGCGTCTGGCTGTTGGCCCCGCCGGGACACGTGTTGGCGGTCGTGGCAACCGGTCGGCAGGTGGTGTTGCCGATGTTGTCATACCCGTAGGAGAGCGTGGTCGATCCGGTCACCGCGTTCGTGACGCTGTGCGGCATCGCGCCGGTCGGGTAGTTGTAGTCGGTGGTGGTGTTCGCCGTGGTGGTAT
>NZ_BAAALT010000075.1:0-556 GCF_039528515.1 Luedemannella flava | reverse complement strand
CCTGGTCTCGGTGTTCGGCCCGTTGCTGGGTGTTGAGGCGGGGACGGGTGTGTTGCAGTTCGCGTCGTTCAGTTTCGACGCGTCGGTGCTGGATGTGGCGGTGGCGTTGGGGTGTGGCGGGTCGTTGTGGATCGCCACGGAGGAGCAGCGGTCGCAGCCGCAGCGGTTGGCTGAGTTGTCCGGGGTGTCGGTGGCCAGCGTCGTCCCATCCCTGCTGGGGGTGCTGGAGCCGAGCACGCTGGCGCAGGTGCGCGCGATGGTCGTGGGTGCGGAGACGGTCAGCGAGTCGGTCGCCCGCACGTGGGGTCAGGGTCGGCGGTTGGTGCATGCCTATGGGCCGACCGAGGCGACGGTCATCGCCGCCACCGGGATCGTGGATCCGGACCGGGCGGGCACCGTGCCGTTCGACGGGCCGATCGCCAATGCCCGCTTGTTCGTGCTGGACAGCCAGTTGGAGCCGGCACCGATCGGGGTGGCCGGTGAGTTGTACGTGGCCGGCGCCGGCCTCGCGCGCGGCTATGTGGGTCGGGCCGGGCTGACCGGTGAGCGGTTCGTC
>NZ_BAAALT010000074.1:0-13759 GCF_039528515.1 Luedemannella flava | reverse complement strand
GCAGTCGGGCGGCTCGCCGCCGAGGCAGTCGGGCGGCTCGCCGCCGAGGCCGCGCCAGGCCCCGGGCGGCCCGCGACCGGAGCCCATCGACCCCTGGGCCGACTCCCGCACCCCCGCCCGGAGCGTGACGACGCCCCGGATGGCGGCCCGGGTGGAGCGCATCCGCCGCCGGCGCCGCAACACGCGGATGGTCGTCGCGGCGGTCCTGGTCGTGGCGGGCGGGCTCGTCGGCTACGGCCTGTTGCGCCCCGGTCCCGACGACGCGGACACGAGGACCACCCCCGCGGCGGCCGGCGCGCTCCCGCAGGACGGCGCCACGCCCGAGCCGTCGGCCGCCCCGCCGACCACCCCCGCCGCGCAGGGCGCGCCGAAGGTCCCCGCCAAGGGCGCCGGGACCTTCTCGTACGCCACGGGGACGGGCAAGGTGCTCGGCACCAAGGGCACGCTGAAGAAGTACAAGGTGGCCGTCGAGAAGGGCGTGGGCGCCGACGCGGCCGCGTTCGCCGCGCGGGTCGACGCGATCCTCGGCGACCCCAGCAGCTGGATCGCGGGCAACAACGTGCGGCTGCAGCGGGTGGCCAAGGACGCCAAGGGCGCCAACTTCACCGTCTACCTCGCCTCGCCGACCACGTCCGAGAAGATGTGCCGCGAGGACGGGCTCTACACCGAGAAGTACACGTCCTGCCGGCTCGGCAGCGGCAAGGTCGTGATCAACCTGGCCCGCTGGCTTACCGCCGTGCCCGACTACGGCGCCCCGCTCGAGGCCTACCAGGCGTACGCGATCAACCATGAGGTCGGCCACCAGCTCGGCCACGGCCACGAGGCGTGCCCCGCGAAGGGCAGGACGGCCCCGGTCATGCAACAGCAGACCCTCGGCCTGAAGGGCTGCGTCGCGAACGCCTGGCCGTACGTGGACGGCAAGCGGTACGCGGGGCCCGCGATCCCCTGACGGGTGTCCCGCGGGGGTCCGGTGGGCATCCGCCGGTCGGACATGCCAAGCTGGCCGTTGTGTCCAGCCGTACCTCCGCCCGATTTCGTGGCCCGGTGACCCTTTTGGTCCTGGGCCTCATCACGGTCCTGGTGGCGGCGGCCGGCTACGGCTACTTCGCGTTCGACCTGCGCGGGCACAACGGCGCGACCGACCCGACGACGCCGCCCACCTCCGAGGCGCCGGCCACCAACGCGCCGGCCACGAGCGCGCCGCCGACCGGCGCCCGGCCGAGCCCGAGCGTGAAGCCGACCTTCGCCCAGCACGGGCCCGGCACGTTCGCGTACGCGCCCGGGTCCGGGCCGGTCGTGGGCACGGGCGGCACCCTCTACCGGTACAGGGTGGCGGTGGAGAAGGGCGTGCCGGTCAAGCCGGCCGACTTCGCGGCGCTGGTGGACGCCACGCTCGGCGACGAGCGCAGCTGGATCGGCGGCGGCACGCTGCGCCTGCAGCGGGTCGCGTCGTCGGCGGGCAGCAACTTCACGATCTACCTGGCGACCCCGGGCACGACGGGCGACCTCTGCCTGGCCGGGGGCGTGGACGTGCGGATCGGCGGGAAGTGGTACACGTCGTGCCGGGTCGGCTCCAAGGTCGTGATCAACCTCGACCGGTTCATCAACGGCATCCCGAAGTACGGCGCCTCGCTGGACGTCTACCGGCAGTACGCGATCAACCACGAGGTCGGGCACGCGCTCGGCCACGGCCACGAGGTGTGCCCCTCGAAGGGCAAACTCGCGCCCGTCATGCAGCAGCAGACGATCGCCATGCTCGGCTGCAAGCCCAACCAGTGGCCGTACGTGAACGGCAAGCGGTACGCGGGTCCGGCCGGCCGTGTCTAAATAGTGGGCGCGGTGGCCCACGTCACGGGCGTGGCGGCCGGCGTGGGGGAACAATGACGGCAGTCGCAGTCTTGTCCCGAGTAGTGACCGCATCATCCGCTGGAGGCAACGCCGTGTCCCTGCCGCCGCTCGTCGAGCCCGCGTCCGAGCTCACCGTCGACGAGGTCCGCCGCTACTCCCGTCACCTGATCATCCCGGATGTCGCCGTGACGGGGCAGAAGCGCCTCAAGAACGCGAGGGTCCTCTGCGTCGGCGCGGGCGGCCTCGGCTCGCCCGCCCTCATGTACCTCGCGGCGGCCGGCGTCGGCACCCTCGGTGTGATCGACTTCGACACGGTCGACGAGTCGAACCTGCAGCGCCAGGTCATCCACGGCCAGAGCGACATCGGCCGCCCGAAGGCCGAGTCCGCCGCCGCGTCGGTGCGCGAGATCAACCCGTACGTGAACGTGGTCATCCACAACACGTCGCTCGACAACGACAACGTCATGGAGATCTTCTCCCAGTACGACCTGATCGTCGACGGCACGGACAACTTCGCCACGCGGTACATGGTCAACGACGCGGCCGTGCTGCTCGGCAAGCCGTACGTCTGGGGTTCGATCTACCGCTTCGACGGTCAGGCGAGCGTCTTCTGGAGCGAGCACGGCCCCTGCTACCGGTGCCTCTACCCGGAGCCGCCGCCGCCCGGCATGGTCCCGTCGTGCGCCGAGGGCGGCGTGCTCGGCGTGCTCTGCGCGTCGATCGGATCGATCCAGGTCACCGAGGCGATCAAGCTGCTCACCGGCGTCGGCGAGCCGCTGGTCGGCGCCCTCATGGTCTACGACGCCCTCGACATGACGTACCGCAAGATCAAGGTCCGCAAGGACCCGAACTGCGCGCTGTGCGGCGAGAACCCGACGATCACCGGGCTCATCGACTACGACGACTTCTGCGGCGCGGTCTCCGACGAGGCGGCCGAGGCGACCGTCGGCTCGACGATCACCGTCAACGAGCTGAACGAGTGGATCAAGTCGGACAAGCCGATCGACCTGGTCGACGTCCGCGAGCCCGCCGAGTACGAGATCGTGAAGATCCCCGGCTCGCGGCTCGTCCCCAAGGGCGAGATCCTCAACGGCTCCGCGTTGGCCGGCCTGCCGCAGGACCGGCAGGTCGTCCTCTACTGCAAGTCGGGTATCCGCAGCGCCGAGGCGCTGGCCGCGGTCAAGGCGGCCGGCTTCAAGGACGCGGTTCACGTTCAGGGCGGCGTCAGCGCCTGGGTGCGCGTGATCGACCCCTCATTGCCGGCGTACTAGATCAAAGTCTGATCCTTTCGTGACCTCACCTCGGTAGCGTGCACATCATGGTCGACATCGACGCCGCCATCGGGTTCGTGGTCGCCCGCGGGGACGCGGTGGACCGCGCGCGGATGAACTGGCTGCGCGCGGGCATCGCCCCCGCGGAGGACGCGTTCACCTCGTTGGAGATGGGCCCGACCCCCACCGGGGGCTGGCCCGCGCACTGGGGCGACCAGGTGGCGTCGATCGACGCCACCTGCTTCCGCCTGCAGGAGCTCGACGACCTGGGCGGCCTGACCCGGCCGGCGGCGGCCCGGGCGTTGGACTGGTTGGCCAACCGCCAGCGGCCGGACGGCTTCTGGGAGGAGGACCGCAGCCTCGCCGAGCACGCGCCCAAGTGGGCCCGGCCCGGTGACGTGGAGGCCCGGTTCTACCTGACCACCAACGCGGCGTTCTGGCTGTCCGTGGCGGCGTCGGACGTCGCCGGCCCGGGCATCGGCCTGGACCCGGCCGCCACGCCGTACCACCACGTTCTCGAGCTGGCCGGCCAGGCCATCCGGTCCAGCGTCCAGGAGAACGGCTCGTGGCCGGGCTACCTGGTGTCGGGCTGGCTGGCCGCCGCCGTGCTGCACAAGCAGGCGCACTTCTACGAGTCGGCGCGCATCGCCGTGCGGATCGCGGAGCGGGTCCGCGAGATGTCGGCGGCCGACGTGGCGTCCATGGCCGCCGCGCTGCGCCGCCTCGGCTGGTCGGACCAGGACTCGCTGCTGATCGCCGCCCGTCAGCGGCTCAAGGAGACCCAGCGCCCCGACGGCGCCTGGGCCAGCGACGACGCGCCGGCCTTCGACGTGCACACCACCCTGGCGGGCATCCGCGCCGTCCGCTAGCCGCGGACGTGGCCGTCCCCGACCACCACGTACTTCGTGGAGGTCAGCTCGGGCAGGCCCATCGGGCCGCGGGCGTGCAGCTTCTGGGTCGAGATGCCGATCTCGGCGCCGAACCCGAACTGCTCGCCGTCGGTGAACCGGGTCGAGGCGTTGACCATGACGGCGGCGGCGTCGACCTCGGCGACGAAGCGCCGGGCGGCCGGCTGCGAGCCGGTGACGATCGCCTCGGTGTGGCCCGACCCGTACTCCCGGATGTGGGCGACCGCCGCGTCGAGCGAGTCGACGACGGCGGCCGAGATGTCCAGCGAGAGGTACTCGGTGCCGAAGTCCTCGTCGGTGACAGCGACGACGTCCACGCCTGCCTTTTGACCGGCGGTGATCACCTCGGCCGTGCCGTGGACGGTGACGCCCGCGTCGCGCAGCGCGGGCAGCGCGGCGGCCAGGAACTCGTCGGCCACGTCGCGGTGCACGAGCAGCGACTCGGCCGCGTTGCAGACCGACGGCCGGTGCGTCTTGGCGTTGAGCAGGATCCCCAGGGCCATGCCCAGGTCGGCGGCCGCGTCGACGTAGACGTGGCAGTTGCCCACGCCCGTCTCGATCACGGGCACGGTCGACTCCTCGACGACGGTCCGGATCAGGTTCGCGCCGCCGCGGGGGATGAGCACGTCGACCAGGCCCCGGGCGCGCATGAGCTGCTTGACGTCCTCGTGCGACTCGCCGCCGACGAGCTGCACCGCGTCCTCGGGCAGGCCCACCGTCGCGGCGGCCGCGCGCAGCACCGCCACGATCGCGGTGTTCGACGACCGGGCGCTCGACGAGCCGCGCAGCAGCACCGCGTTGCCGGCCTTGAGGCACAGCCCGGCCGCGTCGGCGGTCACGTTCGGCCGCGCCTCGTAGATGATCCCGATGACGCCGAGCGGCACGCGCACCTGCCGCAGCTCCAGCCCGTTGGGCAGCACCGTCCCGCGCGTCACCTCGCCGACCGGGTCGGGCAGCCCGGCGACCTGCCGCAGCCCGTCCGCCATGGCCGCGACGCGCTTCGCGTCGAGCCGGAGACGATCAATGATGTGGTCGGGTGTGCCGGCCGCGCGGGCCCGTGCGACATCGTCGGCGTTGGCCTCGACAATCTCCGGGGTACGGGTAATGAGCGCGTCAGCCATCGCCGTGAGAGCGGCGTCCTTGGTGGCCCGGCTGGCCGTGGCGAGCACCGTGGCCGCCTTCCTGGCCCGCTGCCCCTGCTCCTGCACGCTCATCGCTGTCCGCCTTTCACCCGTCACCGATCGTCGCAAGCTAACACGCGCCGGGATCGATCCCCCCGCCCCTTTCCCACGCTGTGGCCCCCGCCCCGCGGGACTCCACAGCCTTCGCCGAAGGCGCCCTTTGGCGGGCGCCGCTTCCCTGCCCCGCCAAGAGCGTCCTCTTGGCGTCCCCGCGCGCCTCCCGTCCGCCATAGGATGCGACCCCTTGGTAGGGGTGGGGGGCGGCGATGCCCGCCCAAGGCCACCCCTTGGGTGAGGGGAGCGACCCTTGGTGGCGCCTGCGCGCTCCCAGGGCTCCCCCATTGGCGCCCTGGGACGGGGTGCCGATGCCAGATGTGCGCAGTTGGCGAGGTAGGCCGCCCGTCGCATCGCCCGATGTGCACATCTGGCGGGCATCCGCGGCTCCTCCCTCGCCAGATGCTCACAGTTGGCGGGTCCGAGCGCCCTCGCGCTCGCCAACTGTGAGCATCTGGCGAGCGGTCGTGCGGCGGAGCCGCCACGTGTTCACATCTGGCGAGCGGGAGACCCGGGGGGTCGCCAAGTGTGCACATTTGGCGTGTCTGAGGACCGTCACCCTCGCCGACTGTGAGCATGTGGTGAGGGGAGGGTCGGCGGGGGTCGCCGACTGTGAGCATGTGGTGGGGGGAGGGCGCGCTGCGGCCGTCGACGGTGGACGTGGGGTGAGTGGACGGACCGGCGGGCCGCCAGTTGTGCGCATTTAGCTGGCCATGCGCGTTCAAAGCCCGGTGTTGCGCGCTGCGTGCGCTTCGGCCGGTTGCGTCGCCGACGAAGAACGGGGCGGCGTGGGGAGTGGGCGCAGGGCTACTGTGCGCGGATGGTCGATCTTCGGGGGATTCGGCGGGGCGTGGTGGCGGTGCTGGCCGTCGGCGTGTTGTTCGTGGCGGGCTGCACCGGTGAGCCGGGACGGCCGGCGGTGGGCGCGACCGGGCCGGGGTGGGTCGGTGGGTTGCGGACCCCGTCGCCGGTGCCGGTCGACATCAATCCGAGCGCGCCGCCGGTCGGGGACACGGTGCCTACCGGCGTTGTGGTCGACGGCCGCGAGTTGGTGCTCTACGTGTGGCATTCGGTGCAGGTGCCGTGGCTGGGGGCGGCCGCGCTGGACCGCGGGACCGGCGGGTTGACCGACTGGCTGATCGGGACCGGGCGTTCCTTCAACGGCACGGGGGAGCCCGGCCACTTCGGTGAGGTGCGGCGGGAGGAAGTCCCGGACGGCACGGTGATCTACATGGGCATGTTCCGCGGCACGGTTGACCGCATCGTGCTCGCGGAGCCGGACGGGGGCAGCGCGGAGGCCGCCTTTACCGCGTGGAGCGCCGGGGACTACACGATCTTCTGGGCGCGCTGCCGGGCGGCGCCGATCCCGGAGAATACACCCGTGGGCGAGGGTCGCACGGAGCCACTTGATCCCGTGAAGTACCCACTGGTCAGTGCCTTCGACAAGTCCGGCGCCGCGCTCGACGAGGTGCGGTTGCGGCCGGCGGCGACGAAGCCGCGCGTGGTCTGACGCGTCAGAGGAGGACGAGGTCGTCGCGGTGGACGACCTCCTTCTCGTAGGCGGGGCCGAGGGCGACGGACAGCTCCGCGGTCGTGCGGCCCAGCAGTCCGGGGAGTTCGGCGGCGTCGTAGTTGACCAGGCCGCGGGCGACCGGGGTGCCGGCCGCGTCGACCAGGTCGACGGGGTCGCCGGCCGTGAAGATGCCCTCGACCGCGGTGACGCCGGCGGGCAGCAGGGACAGCCGGCGGTGCACGACCGCGCGCACCGCGCCGTCGTCGAGGCTCAGCCGCCCGCGCGGGGACGTGGCGTGGGCCAGCCAGAACAGGCGCGCGGCCGGGCGTGCCCGTACCGCGTGGAAGAGGGTGCCCACCGCGGAGCCGGACAGGGCCTCGGCGGCGCGGGACGCGGACGTCAGGACGACCGGGATGCCGGCGCCGGTGGCGATGCGGGCCGCCTCCACCTTGGTGACCATGCCGCCGGTGCCGACCCCGGCCCTGCCGGTGCGGCCGATGGTGATGCCGGCCAGGTCGGACTCGTTGCGGACCTCGGCGATGCGCGACGCGGTGCCGCGCGTGGGGTCGCCGTCGTAGAGGGCGTCCACATCGGACAGCAGGACCAGCACGTCGGCGTGCACGAGCGCGGCGACCAGCGCGGCGAGGCGGTCGTTGTCGCCGAAGCGGATCTCGTGGGTGGCGACCGTGTCGTTCTCGTTGACGATCGGCACCGTCTTGAGGGCGATCAGGCGCTCCAGCGTGCGGTACGCGTTGCGGTAGTGCCCGCGGCGGGTCACGTCGTCGACGGTGAGCAGCACCTGCCCCACGCCCTGGTCGTGGCGGGCGAACGACTCGGTGTAGGCGCGCATGAGCAGGCCCTGCCCGACGCTCGCGGCGGCCTGCTGGGTGGCCAGGTCGCGGGGGCGCGTGCGCAGCCCCAGCGGCGCGAGGCCGGCCGCGATGGCGCCGGAGGAGACCAGCACGGCCTCCCGGCCGGCCGCGGTCAGGCCTGCGACCGCGTCGACGAGCGCGTCCACGCGCGCGCGGTCGAGCCCGCCGGCGGCGCTGGTCAGGGAGGAGGAGCCGACCTTGATCACCAGCCGTCGGGCTGAGGTGATGAGATCCCTGGCCTCGCCGTCGTGCACGCCGACCATTCTGACGGGCGGCCGGGTACCTTCGCCACGTGGTATACGACCCGCAGGAGTACGTGGAGGCCGTGTTGGCTCTCGTCGAGGACATTCCGCCTGGTCGGGTGATGTCCTACGGCGGCATCGCGGACGCGCTCCATGACCGGTTCGAGCGGGGCTCGGCGCGCCGCGTCGGCACGATCATGGCCCAGTGGGGCGGCGGCGTGCCGTGGCACCGGGTGGTCTCCGGCGGCGGGCGGCTGCCGCCCGGCCACGAGGCGCGCGCGAAAGCCCTGCTGGAGGCGGAGGGTGTCGTTTTTCGCGGCCCGCGCGTACGGATGTCCGAGTACTCGTGGCATCCAGGCGACATTGGCGCAGGCGGCGGCTAGCATCCGGGCGTGACCACCACCCCTGGAGTCCCGGAGCTGCCCGCGCGCATCCGTATCGGGTACGCGACGGGCTCGCTGGCGACGGGCGCGTTCGGCACCGTGCCCGGACTGCTCCTGCTGCCCTACCTGACCGACACGCTCGGCGTGGCCGCCGGCCTGGCCGGACTGCTCGTCCTGCTGCCCAAGGCGTGGGACGTGGTGGTGAACCCGTTCGCCGGCCGGATGTCGGACCGTACGCACACCCGGTGGGGCGCGCGGCGGCCGTACCTGCTGGGTGGTGGCCTGGCGCTGGCCGTGACGTTCGCGTTGATCTTCGCGGGGGTGTTCCGGGGCGGCGCGGGGGCGGCCTGGGTGGCGGTGACGTTCCTGCTCACGGCCACGGCGTTCGCGTTCTTCCAGGTGCCCTACGTGGCGATGCCCGCCGAGATGACCGACGGGTACACCGAGCGCACCCGCATGATGACCTGGCGGGTCGCGCTGCTCGCCCTGACGATCCTGATCTCCGGCGCGGTGGCGCCGGCGGTGCGCGACGCGGCCGGCGGCGGCATCGACGGGTACCGGGCGATGGGCATCTTCGTCGCCTGCCTGATCGTCCTGGGCTCGTTGGGCGCGTTCTTCGGCACCCGGGGCGCCCCCATCGGGCGGGAGGAGCAGAGCGAGCCGTCGCTGCGCGCCCAGCTCGCGGTCGTCGCGGGCAACCGCCCGTTCCGGGTGCTCGTGGCCTGCTTCGTGGCCCAGGCCGCCGGCGTCGCCGCGATGCTCGCCGGCGTGCAGTACTTCGCCGACCACGTGCTGCACAACTCGGACGCGGTGACGTACCTGTTCGTGGGCGTCGTGGCGCCGGCGTTGCTGGTGATGCCGCTGTGGCGGCGGGTGGGGGAGCGGTTCGGCAAGCTCCGCGGGTATGTGTCGGCGTCGCTGCTGATCACCGTCACCACGCTGACGCTCGGCCTGTCCGCGGTGCTGCCCACCCCCGCCGTGTACGCGCTGATCGCCCTGCTCGGCGTCGGCTACGCGGGCCAGCAGCTGTTCGGCCTGTCGATGCTGCCCGACTGCATCGCGTACGACACGAAGCGCACCGGGCGCCGGCAGGCGGGCGTGTTCACCGGTGTGTGGACGGCGGGGGAGACGTTCGGCCTGGCGCTGGGGCCGCAGATCTTCGGCCTCATGCTCCAGCTGTTCGGCTACAAGTCCTCCACCACGGGGCACGCCGCGCCGCAGAGCGACCTCGCCGAGCTGGGCGTGCTGCTCGGCTTCACGGTGGTCCCGGGCGTGATCGTGGGTCTCGCCCTGCTCTTCCTGCGCCGGTACGACCTGGACGCGGAGCAGGCCGATCAGGGGGTCGCGGCCCTGCAGGGTTCGCCGTCGCCGGCATTGTGAGTTAAATTCACATCCAGTGTTCGCCGAGCGCTGGGAGTGACGATGACGGTACCCGACGTGTTGCCCGCCCACGGCGTACCCGCCGAGACCATCCTGGCCGAACTGCGCCAACTGCGCGCCGCCGACCTTCCGACGCACGGCGGACGACTCTTCGCGTACGTGTACGACCCGGGCCTGGCCGGCCTCGACGCCCTGGCCGCCTCCGCGCACGCCCTGTCGGCCCACGTCAACGGCCTGGACCCGACCGCCTTCCCGTCGCTGCTGGCCACCGAGAACGCCCTGGTCGGCGCGGCCGCCCGCGTGCTCGGCGGCGGGCCGTCCACCGTCGGCAACGTGACCAGCGGCGGCACCGAGTCGCTGATCCTCGCCGTGAAGGCGGCCCGCGACGCGCGCCCGGACATCGCCGCGCCCCGGATCGTCGTCCCCACCACGGCACACGCCGCGTTCGCCAAGGCCGCGTCGTACCTGCGGGTCGCTCTTGATGTTGTGCCCGTACCGCCCGGGACCTTCCGCCCGTCCCCCGCCGACATCGCGGCCGCCATCGGGCCGGACACCGTGCTCGTGGCCTGCTCCGCGCCCTCCTACGCGCACGGCGTCATCGACCCCGTCGAGGAGATCGCCGCCGTCGCGGCCGCGGCGGGGGTGCGCTGCCACGTCGACGCCTGCTTCGGCGGCTGGGCGCTGCCGTTCCTGCGCGAGGCCGGCGGGGCCGTGCCGGCGTTCGACCTGTCCGTGCCCGGGGTCACCTCCATCTCGGTGGACCTGCACAAGTACGCGTACGCGCCGAAGGGTGTCTCGGTCCTCCTGCACCGCGACGCGGCCCTGCGCGCGCCGCAGTACTTCGCGTGGGCCGACTGGCCCGGGTACACGATGGTGAATCCGACCATTTCGTCCACCCGGTCGGGCGGCCCGATCGCGGCCGCGTACGCGACCCTGCGCCACATCGGCCACGCCGGCTACGTGAACCTCGCCCGCGCGACGGCCGAGTCGGTCGCGGCGCTGGCCGAGGCGGTGTCCACGGTGGACGGCCTGCGGCTGCTCGCGCCCGCCGACACCACCGTCGTCGTGTTCACCAGCGACGACCCGGGCCTGGACCTGTTCGTCCTCGTCGACGAGCTGACCGCGCGCGGCTGGCACACCCAGCCCCAACTGACCTACGCCCAGCCCGACGGCACGGTGCTGCCGCGCAGCGTCCACCTCACGGTCACCGCGTCCGTGGCGCCCCGCGTCGCGGAGTTCGGCCCGGCCCTCAAGGAGGCGGCCGACGCGGCCCGCACCCTGGTCGCCGTCGCGGTGCCGGCGCCGCTGCTGGCCACGCTCGGCGCGCTCGACCCCACCGAGCTGACCCTCGACGCCGTCGCGGCGCTGGCCGCCGCGCTCGGCCTGCTCGCCGACGCCGGGGCGCTGCCGGAGCGGATGGCGCTGGTCAACACCCTGCTCGACGCCGCGCCGCCGCGCCTGCGCGAGGCGCTGCTCACCGCGTTCCTCGGTTTGCTGCAGCGACCCGGTTAGCCGTATTGGGCAGCTGTCGTAGTGGCGTGATGTCATTGCAGCGTGGCGGGAGTGCGTGGGCGTAAGGACGCGCCGGCGTACCGGTTGGTTCGTCGGCAGGCGACCGCGCGTGCGCCCGTCGTGCTCGACGACGAACAGGCCGCGGTCGTCGCGCACCGTGACGGCCCGCTGCTGGTCGTCGGCGGTCCCGGCACCGGCAAGACGACCACGCTCGTCGAGGCCGTGGCCGCGCGCGTCGCCGACGGCGTCGAGCCCGACCGCATCCTGGTGCTCACCTTCGGCCGACGGGCCGCCAACCGGCTGCGCGACCGCATCGAGGCCGTCATCGGCGGCGGGGTGCGGGCCACGGCCGAGCCGGTGGTGCGCACCTTTCCGGCGTACGCGTTCGGGCTGTTGCGGCAGGCCGCCGCGACGGCCGGCGACCCGGCGCCCCGGTTGCTCACCGGTCCCGAGCAGGACGCGGTCATCCGCGACCTGCTGCTCACGGCCGGCGACGAGGACGACCCGATCGACTGGCCGGCGTCGCTGCGTTCGGCCGTGCGCACCCGCGCGTTCGCGGCCGAGCTGCGCGACCTGCTGCTGCGCGCCGCCGAGCGCGGCGTGGGCGCCGACGAGCTGGCGGAGCTGGGGCGCAAGCTGCGCCGCGACGACTGGCTGGCCGCCGCGCGCTTCATGCGGGAGTACCGGCACGTGCTCGCCCTGCGCGACATGACGACCCGGGGCAGCGTGGCGTACGACCCGGCGGAGCTGGTCCACGCGGCCACCGACCTGCTCGACGACGACCCGGATCTGCTGCTGGCCGAGCGTTCCCGGTTCCGCGCCGTCTACGTCGACGAGCTCGCCGACACCGACCCGGCGCAGCTGCGCCTGCTGGCCCGGGTGGCGGGCGGCGTGCCGCTGGTCGCGTTCGCCGACCCCGACTCGTCGACGTTCGCCTTCCGGGGCGCGGACCCCAGCGGCGTCTACCGCTTCACGGACACGTTCCGCCACGCCTCGGGTGTCGAGGCGCCCACGGTCGTGCTGAGGAACAACTACCGCTCCGACGCCGCGCTCGTGGCGGCGACCCGCCGGGTGGCGACCCGGCTGCGCGGCCCGGCCGCCCACCGCGCCCTCACCGCGGCGGCCCCGGGCGACAACACCCCGGCGAGCGTCGAGGCGGTCGTGCTGCGCTCGGTGACGAGCGAGGCGGCGTTCGTCGCGCACCGGCTGCGCGAGGCGCACCTGCACCACGGCGTGCCGTGGTCGCGGATGGCGGTCATCGTCCGGTCGCTGCACCTGTCGCAGGCCCCGCTGCTGCGCGCCCTCACCCAGGCCGGCGTGCCGATCACCACCGGCGCCGAGGACACCGCGCTGGCCGGGCAGCCCGCCATCGCGCCGATCCTGCTGCTGCTGCGCTGCGCGTTGGAGCCCGGCCGCCTCGACGAGGAGGCCGTCGTCTCGCTGCTGCACTCGCCGCTGGGCGGCGCCGACCCGTTCACCGAGCGCCAGCTGCGCCAGTCGCTGCGCCAGGTGGCGCTCGCCGGAGGCGACCACCGGCCGTCCGGCGACCTGCTCATCGACGCGCTCATGGACCCGTCCGTGCTGGTCGCGGTCGAGGACCGGTGGGCGAGGCCCGCCCGGGCGGTCGCCGGGCTGCTGTCGCGGGCGCAGGAGGCCGCCGAGCAGCCGCACGCCACGGCCGAGAGCGTGCTGTGGGCGGTCTGGCAGGCCAGCGGCCTGGCCGACCGGTGGGCGGCGCTGTCCGCCAAGGGCGGCCGGCAGGGCGCCGGCGCCGACCGGGACCTCGACGCCGTCATGGTGCTCTTCGACGCGGCCGCCCGGTTCACCGACCGCCTGCCCGGCGCGCGCATCGACGCGTTCCTCGCCAACCTGTACGACCTGGAGCTGCCCGCCGACACCCTCGCCGCCACGGCCGACCGCGGCGAGGCCGTCCGGGTGCTCACCGCGCACGCGGCCAAGGGCCTGGAGTGGGACGTCGTCGCGGTCGCCGCGGTCCAGGAGGGCATCTGGCCCGACCTGCGGCTGCGCGGCAGCGTGCTGGGCTCCGAGCGGCTCGTCGACGAGGTCGCCGGGCGCGCCGCCACCGGCCCGGCCGGGGTCGCCGCCGCGCAGGTCGGCGCGCTGCTCGACGAGGAACGCCGGCTGTTCTACGTGGCCGCGTCAAGGGCGCGGCGGATGCTGCTCGTCACGGCCGTGGACGCCAGCTCGTCCGGCGCCGGGGCCGGCGAGGAGCAGCCCAGCCGCTTCGTCGGCGAGCTGGCCGGCGCGGGCGCGGTCGCCACGGCCGACGCCGACGAGCTGGCCCGCTTCGACGAGGCGTACGACGAGCCGGGCGTGCCCATGATGCGCCTGCTGCCCCGCCCGCTGACCCTGCCCGCGCTGGTGGCGGAGCTGCGCACCGTCGTGGCGGACACGGGCACGAGCGCCGCGCGGCGCCGGGNACGCCGACGAGCTGGCCCGCTTCGACGAGGCGTACGACGAGCCGGGCGTGCCCATGATGCGCCTGCTGCCCCGCCCGCTGACCCTGCCCGCGCTGGTGGCGGAGCTGCGCACCGTCGTGGCGGACACGGGCACGAGCGCCGCGCGGCGCCGGGC
>NZ_BAAALT010000073.1:0-39852 GCF_039528515.1 Luedemannella flava | reverse complement strand
CCACCGCCGCCACCGTGACCGCCACCGCCGCGACCGCCGCCCCAGTCGTCACCGAAGCAGTGCCACCAGGCGCCCCGCCGCCAACGGTCCCAGCCGCCCCAGCGGTCGCCGCGCCAGCGGTCCCACCGGTCGTGGCCCCAGTTGTCGTGCCGGCCGAACTGACGCCAGCACCACCAGTCGTGGTTCCAGCGGTAGTGGTCGAACCGCCGGTGGCTGCTCCACCACTGGGACGGGACCGCGGCTGTCGCGGCCCGTACCTGTGCCGGAGTCGTCTCCGATGGCGCCGCGCTCGCCGGAGCGGTCAGCATGCCGGCGCTGAGAATCGCCGCGCCCGCCCAGGTCGCGACTCGAACAGTTGCCTTACGCATAGCATCAACCCTCTTTCGTTTCGGGAAATATGTCCGAAATATTCCTTCAACAGTGGGCAGCGTAATCGCGCGGTTGGTTCCCCGGCAGGCGATCGCCGCGATCGGCCGGCGAGTCCGGCGCGTCCGCGGGACTCGCCGGCCGTAGCGGGCAAGAGTCAGAACTCTTCGTCGAACGCCACGCTCCCCCCGACCGCGACCTGGTAGGCGGTCACCCGGCGCTCGAAGAAGTTCGCCAGCTCCTGCACGTCCTGCAGCGCCATGAACCCGAACGGGTTGCGCGCCCCGTACGCCGGTGGCAGGTCCAGCCGGGCCAGCCGCTGGTCCGCGACGTAGCGCAGGTACTCGCGCATGTCGGCCACCGTCATGCCGGGCAGCCCGTCGCCGCACAGGTCGCGGGCGAACTGCAGCTCCGCCTCGACCGCCTCGTCGAGCATCGCGGTCACCTCGGCGGCCATCCGGTCGTCGAAGAGCTCCGGCTCCTCGCGGCGCACCACGTCCACCACGGCGAAGGCGAACGCCATGTGCGCCGACTCGTCGCGGAACACCCAGTTCGTGCCCGTCGCCAGCGCGCCCAGCAGGCCGCGCGAGCGCAGCCAGTACACGTACGCGAAGGCGCCGTAGAAGAACAGGCCCTCGATGCAGGCGGCGAAGCAGATGAGGTTGAGCAGGAACGCCCGCCGGTGCTCGGCCGTACCCAGCTCGGGCACGTCGCTGACCGAGTCGATCCAGCGGAAGCAGAACTCCGCCTTGGCCCGGATCGAGCCGATGTGCTCCACGGCGGCGAACGCCTCCGCCCGGTCCACCGGATCGGGCAGGTACGTGTCGAGCAGCGTCAGGTAGAACTGGACGTGCACCGCCTCCTCGTACAGCTGCCGCGACAGGTACAGCCGCGCCTCGGGGGCGTTGAGGTGGCGGTACAGGTTGAGCACCAGGTTGTTCGCCACGATCGTGTCGCCGGTGGCGAAGAACGCGACGAGCCGGTTGACCAGGTGCCGCTCCCCCGCCCCGAGCCGCGCGAGGTCGGGCAGGTCGGCCGAGAGGTCCACCTCCTCCACCGTCCACGTGTTGCGGATGGCGGCCCGGAACATCTCGTAGAAGTCCGGGTACCGCATGGGCCGCAGGGTCAGGTCCAGCCCCGGATCCAACAGACTCACTGGCAGGCCTCGCAGATCTCGGGGTTCTCCAGGGAGCAGGCGACGGCCTCGGTCTCGACCGAGACGGTGGTCTGGGTGATCCGGGTCGCGGGGCGCGACCGCAGGTAGTACGTCGTCTTCAGGCCGGCCTGCCAGGCGTAGGCGTACATCGACGAGAGCTTGCCGATCGTGGGCGCGGCCATGAACAGGTTCAGCGACTGGCCCTGGTCGACGTACGGGGCCCGGGCGGCGGCCAGGTCGATGAGCGCCTTCTGCGGCAGCTCCCACGCGGTGCGGTAGAGCACCCGCAGGTCGGCCGGGATGTCGGGCACGTCGGCCACGGAGCCGTCCGCGCGCAGGATCGCCTCGCGAACCCTCGTCGTCCACAGTCCGCGCGCGGCGAGGTCGGCCACCAGATACCGGTTCACCTGGAGGAACTCGCCGGACAGGGTCTCCCGCTTATATACGTTGGACACCACGGGCTCGACGCACTCCGCGCAGCCGGCGATGGACGCGATCGTGGCGGTCGGCGCGATCGCCACGATCAGCGAGTTACGCAGCCCGGTCTCCGCGACGCGGGCGCGCAGCGCCGCCCAGTCGGCGGGCCGGGTGGGCGTCGCCGCCGGGAAGTGGTCGGGGTGCAGCACCCCGCCGGCCGTCCGGGTGTCGGCGAAGCCCGGCAGCGGCCCCCGCTGCGCCGCCAGCGACGCCGAGGCGTCGTACGCGGCGAGCGCGATGTGCTCGGCGATCCGGGTGGACAGCTCCCGGGCGTCCGTCGAGTCGAACGGCAGGCGCAGCGTGAAGAACACGTCGGCCAGGCCCATGACGCCCAGGCCCACCGGCCGCCAGTACGCGTTGCTGGAGGCGGCCTGCGGGGTCGGGTAGAAGCTCAGGTCGATCGTGCGGTCCAGGAACCGCACCGCGACCGCCGTGGTGGCGGCGAGCGCGTCCCAGTCGATGCCGCCCGGGCCGCAGTGCGCCGCGAGGTTGATCGAGCCGAGGTTGCACACGGCCGTCTGGTCGTCGGAGCTGACCTGCAGGATCTCCGTACACAGGTTGGACAGGTGCACGACGTTGCCGGGCCGCGCCGTCTGGTTGCAGGTGCGGTTGGCGGTGTCCTTGAACGTCATCCAGCCGTTGCCGGTCTGCGCCAGGGTGCGCATCATCCGGCCGTACAGGGCGCGGGCCGGCAGCGTGCGCACCGCCTTGCCGGCGGCCTCCGCAGCGCGGTAGGCGGCGTCGAAGTCGTCGCCCCACAGGTCGACCAGCTCGGGGGTGTCCTTGGGATCGAACAGCGACCAGGTCGCGTCGGCGGCGACCCGGCGCATGAACTCGTCCGGGATCCAGTTGGCCAGGTTCAGGTTGTGCGTGCGCCGGGCCTCGTCGCCCGTGTTGTCGCGCAGCTCCAGGAACTCCTCGACGTCGGCGTGCCACGGCTCCAGGTACACACACGCCGCGCCCTTGCGCCGGCCGCCCTGGTTGACGGCGGCGACGCTGGCGTCCAGCGTGCGCAGCCACGGCACGATGCCGTGGGACAGGCCGTTGGTGCCCCGGATCAGCGAGCCGCGCGAGCGCACCCGGCTCCACGAGATGCCGATCCCGCCGGCGTACTTGCTCAGCCGCGCGACCTGGGCGTACCGCTCGTAGATCGAGTCCAGCTCGTCGCGCGGGGAGTCGACCAAAAAGCACGACGACAGCTGCGGCCGCCGGGTGCCGGCGTTGAACAGCGTCGGCGAGCTCGGCAGGTAGGCCAGCCGGCTGAACAGGGGGTACACCGCCGCGACGTCGGCGACGGTCTCGGACAGACCGCACGCCACGCGCAGCCAGAAGTACTGCGGGGTCTCCAGCACCGTGCGCCGCGTCGGGTGGCGCAGCAGGTACCGGTCGTAGACGGTGCGCAGCCCGAAGTACTCGAACCGGTCGTCCCCGGCCGGATCCAGCAGGGCCTCCAGGTCGGCAGCGTGGGTCGCGACAAATAAAGCGAGGCGGTCGTCGAGCAGACCGGCGGCGTGCCCCGCCGCCACCGACTCGGCGAAGCTGGTCACCCCCTGGTCGCGCACCTCGTCGGCGATGCCGACGGCGAGTAGGCGCGCGGCCAGGCGGCTGTACGCCGGCTGCTCCACGACGAGCGCGGCGGCGGTCTCCGCGGCACGCAGGCGCAGGTCGGCCGCGTTCGCGCCGGGCCAGACGCCGGTCAGCACCGGCCCGGCCACAACCCGGCCGGCCTCGTCCGGGTCCAGCCCCGGCAGGCCGGTCGCCGCGGCGTGGACGTCCGCGGTGAGCCCGTCGGGCGGGCTGGTCAACAGCATGGTCATGTGCTCGTCCCTCGGTGAGCCGGTCGGCCGGCACGGAGGGGCGCGCACACGGGGGTACTCCCCCGTGTCTCGCACCGCGACCCACCCGCGAGGCCGACGTGTCCATGCGCGCCCGGTCGGGCGCGCGCGTCGTGGGCAGGTATTCGGACTCGTGGGCGACCGCCGGGCCTGGCTGGGCCGGCGGGCCTACCGGCCGTCGCTTCCCGGGCGCGGAGGCGCCCAGTGCTGTCCCGGCGCACGCCGGGGACGGCTTTCGTTCCCACTCACCGCTGCGGGGCAGTCCCGGACTCGCACCGGGTTCCCTCTTGCGTCGCCGGCAGGGGCCGGCGAACCAACGACGCCGATGACACTACATGTAGGGCAGCCGATCGACAGCACCACTATGCGTTGTGGCGTGTCGTGAAATCAGGACGCGAAGCGGGCCAGAATGGTGCGATCGTCGTCGAACGGCTCGTCGCCGGGGGTGGGGCGCGGCGGCTCGGCGGGCCGGTTGGGCTCCACATAGGTGTGCGCCAGGAACTCGGCCCGGGCCTGCTCGATGCTGCGTCCGTCGGCGGTCGCCACCGCGAGCAGGCGGCGCATCACCGCACCCAGCGACGGCCGGTCGGCCGGCTCGTAGGACAGCATCGCCCCGATGAGGAACACCACCTCGTCCGGCACGGCCGACAGATCCACCGGGTCGTACGGGTCGGTGATGCGGTTGAGCAGCGCGATCCCCCGCTCCGTCGGGTAGGGGTGGTGGCAGCTGAACGCGAAGACCAGGGTGGCCCCGAGCGCGTAGATGTCCGTGGCCGTGGACACCTCACCGTCGGAGAAGCCCTGCTCCGGCGCCATGTAGGCGATGGTGCCGACGAGCAGCCCCGACTCGTCGAGGTGGTTCTCGCCGTCGGTGAGCATGGCGAGACCGAAGTCGATCATCTTCGGCCCGTCGGGCCCGAGCAGGATGTTTCTCGGCTTCA
Organism: Luedemannella flava; assembly: GCF_039528515.1. Classification (NCBI taxonomy): domain Bacteria; kingdom Bacillati; phylum Actinomycetota; class Actinomycetes; order Micromonosporales; family Micromonosporaceae; genus Luedemannella; species Luedemannella flava. The sequence goes on along the minus strand of NZ_BAAALT010000073.1, from coordinate 35,077 downwards.
GGTCGCGGTGCACGAGGCCGGCCTCGTGGATGCGGGCGAGGCCGTCGGCCAGGCAGGCGCCCAGCATGGCGACGTCGAGCAGGCTCATCGGCCCGCGCAGCTCCATGTGCTCCATGAGGTTGAGCCCCGGCACGTACTCGACGGCGAGCCAGGGGCGGTCCTCGTCGAGTCCGGCGCCCTCGAACCGGGTCACCCGGGTGCCGTAGACCATCCGCATGTGGTTGACCTCGGTGGCGAACCGGGCCCGCACGTCCTGCCCGTTGACCAGCTCGGGCCGGATGACCTTGACGGCCACCCGGTCGCCCAGCGGGGAGATGCCGAGGTAGACCAGACCCATGCCGCCGGAGCCCAGCCGGGCAACCAGACGGTACGGCCCGACGTAGGTCGGGTCGGTCGGTCTCAGCGGCGTCATCGCGGTGGGTCTCCCGGGCGGTCACGTTTCGGCGTGACCCCATCCTTAACCAGTGACCACCCCGGCCGCCACCCGGCGCCGCATCGGCTTGATGACATCGTCGCCGCCGTAGGCTTGGCTCATGAGCAACACCGAGCGGGAGCCGGCTGAGCTGGCCTGCGGCACGACCACGGACGTGGCGCACACTCCGGTGACCGAGCTGCTGCCGGGCCGCGACGTGCCGCTCGGCCGGCACACGGTCGTGCGCCGGCTGCTGCCGCAGCGTCACCGGCGGATGGTCGGCGCCTGGTGCTTCCTCGACCATTACGGCCCCGAGGACGTGTCGTCGCGGCCGGGCATGCAGGTGCCGCCGCACCCGCACACCGGCCTGCAGACGGTGAGCTGGCTGCTCGACGGGGAGATCCTGCACCGCGACAGCCTCGGCTCCGTCCAGAGCGTCCGCCCCGGCCAGCTCAACCTCATGACCTCCGGCGCCGGCATCTCGCACTCTGAGGAGTCGCCGGCCGATCACCCGCCGCTGCTGCACGGCCTGCAGTTGTGGGTGGCGCTGCCGGCGTACGCGCGCGACGGCGCGGCCGCGTTCGACCACCACGCCGACCTGCCCACGCTGCGCGACGGGCCGCTCGCCGCCACCGTCGTGGTCGGTGAGTTCGGCGGGCTGCGCTCGCCCGCGCGGGCGTACACCCCGCTGGTGGGGGTTGACCTCACGCTGAGGGCCGGCGGGTCCGCGACGCTCACCCTCGACCCCTCCTTCGAGTACGCCGTGGTCGTCATGGCGGGGACTGTGGTGGTCGCGGGCGTGCCGGTGACCGTCGGGTCGCTGCTCTACCTGGGCTGCGGCCGGTCCCTGCTCGACGTGACCGCGGCCGCCGACGGGCGGTTCTTCCTGTTCGGCGGGGAACCGTTCGCCGAGCCGCTGGTCATGTGGTGGAACTTCGTGGGCCGCACCCACGAGGAGGTCGTCGCGGCCCGCGAGGCGTGGGGCGACGGGACGGCCTCGGACCGATTCGGCACCGTGCACGGGTACGACGGCGCGCCGCTGCCGGCGCCGCCACTGCCCACCACCCGGCTGATCGCCCGCGACCGGGAGGGCCGCTCCTGACCCCGGAGTGATAGGACTGGTCGGGTGACCGATACCCGCGCCCGCGCCACCGCCGTCCTGGAACGCCTCGCCGGGGCGGGCGCCCGGCTGCGCGACGACCAGTGGCGGGCGATCTCGGCGCTGCTCGACGGCGAGCGGGTGCTGTGCGTGCAGCGCACCGGCTGGGGCAAGTCAGCGGTGTACTTCGTGGCCACCGCCCTGCTGCGCGAGCGCGGCCACGGCCCGACGGTCATCGTGTCGCCGCTGCTGGCGCTCATGCGCAACCAGGTCGAGGCGGCCGCGCGGGCCGGCATCCACGCCCGCACGATCAACTCCGCCAACCTGGAGGAATGGGACGACATCACCGCGTCGGTGGCGGCCGGCGCGGTGGACGTGCTGTTGATCAGCCCGGAGCGGCTCAACAACCCGGACTTCCGCGACGCGGTCCTGCCGTCCCTGACCGCGTCCACCGGCCTGTTGGTGGTCGACGAGGCGCACTGCGTCTCCGACTGGGGCCACGACTTCCGGCCCGACTACCGGCGCCTGCGCACCATGCTGGGCGCGCTGCCGGCCGGCGTGCCCGTCCTCGCGACCACCGCGACGGCCAACGCCCGGGTGACCGCCGACGTCGCCGAGCAGCTGGGCGACGCGCTCGTGCTGCGCGGGTCGCTGGACCGGTCCTCCCTGCGACTGTCCGTGGTGTCCGTGCCCGGGCCGGCCCACCGGCTCGCGTGGCTCGCCGACCACCTCGACGAGCTGCCCGGCTCCGGCATCGTCTACACGCTGACCGTGGCGGCGGCGCACGAGACGGCCGCGTTCCTGTCCGCGCGCGGGCACCTCGCTATCGCGTACACGGGTCAGTCGGAGGACGCGGACCGGCGCGCCGCCGAGCAGGACCTGCTCGACAACAAGATCAAGGCGCTGGTCGCGACGTCCGCACTCGGCATGGGCTTCGACAAGCCCGACCTGGGCTTCGTCGTGCACCTGGGCGCCCCGCCCTCCCCGATCGCCTACTACCAGCAGGTCGGCCGGGCCGGTCGCGGCGTGGCCAGCGCCGACGTCGTGCTCCTGCCCGGGCCCGAGGACGAGGCGATCTGGCGCTACTTCGCGTCCCTGGCGTTCCCGCCCGAGGACCAGGTGCGGTTGGTGCTGGCGCAGCTGTCGGACCGCCCGTTGTCGACGCAGGCGCTGGAGGCCCGCGTCGAGCTGCGCCGGGCGCGGCTGGAGCTGCTGCTCAAGGTCCTCGACGTGGACGGCGCGGTGCGCCGGGTGCGCGGCGGCTGGGTCGCCACGGGTACGCCATGGGTCTACGACGCCGAGCGGCTCGCCCGCGTCGCGGCCGCGCGCGCCGACGAACAGCAGGCCATGCGGGCGTACGCGGGCCTGACCACCTGCCGGATGGAGTTCCTGCGGCGTTGTCTCGACGACGACGGCGCCGAGCCCTGCGGGCGCTGCGACCGGTGCGCCGACCCACGCTTCGGCGCGACCGTGTCGCCGGCGGCGCTGTCCGCCGCCGAGGCGTTCCTGGGCCGCGCCGGCGTGACGATCGAGCCGCGCCGCATGTGGCCGACCGGGCTCGCCGCGGTCGGTGTGCCGCTGTCCGGTCGCATCCCGGCCGACGAGCAGGCCCTGGCCGGCCGCGCGGTGGGCCGTCTGACCGACCTGGGCTGGGGCGGGCGGCTGCGTGAACTGCTCGCCGACGGCGCGCCCGACGGCCCCGCGCCCGCCGCGCTGCTGGCCGCTGTGGTCGAGGTGCTGGCCGGGTGGGCGCGCGGTGATGATCCGTGGCCGCAGCGGCCGGTCGGCGTGGTCGCCCTCAGGTCGCGACGCCGCCCGACGCTCATCGACAGCGTCGCCGCACATATCGCGACGGTGGGCCGGCTGCCGCTGCTCGGCACGGTGACGGTCGGCGGGCCGCCCGCCCCGGGCGGGGTGAACAGCGCGCAGCGGGTCCGGGCGCTGCACGACGCGTTCGCGGTGCCGGCGCCCCTGGCCGAGGCGATCGCCGGCCTGGACGGCCCGGTGCTGCTCGTCGACGACCTGGTCGACTCCGGGTGGACGATGGCGCTCGCGGCCCGTGAACTGCGCCGCGCCGGCGCGTCGGGAGTGCTGCCACTGGCCCTAGCGGTCACCGCGTAGGGGAGCGTTCGGAGTCGTTAGCCTGTATCCGTGCGGGACGCATGGCTTGGGGGCTTCGATGGCTGACGCTGAGGACGTCCGTCGGCTGGCGCTCGCGCTGCCGCACGTTGTCGAAATCGACAGCGACGGCTTCGACTTCCGCGTCGCGAACAAGGGCTTCGTCTGGTCCTACCCGGAGCGCAAGCCGGGACAGCCACGGGTCATCCGGACCGACATAGCGGTGCTGTATGTCGGCGATGAGGCGGAAAAGCAGGCGCTGCTGCTCGGCGAGCCCGAGACCTTCTTCACCACCGACGGGTACGACGGCCAGCCACTGGTCATGCTCCGCCTGGCCCGGGTGGACGTCGATCGCCTGCGCGAACTGGTCACCGACGCGTGGCACATGCGTGCCCCCGACGGCCTGGCCGGCGACACGGGCCCGTAGCCAGCTACGGCGAGCAGATCTACTTCTCGCACAGCACCGACGGTCTGCGCTGGACCGACCTCAACAACGGGTCCATCCTGAACCTGACGGCGGCCGAGAGCAGCCGCGTGCTCGGCAGGTGGGGCACCTCGACGCCGATCAACCGCCTGCAGTCGTACAACTTCTCCGACCGGTACCTGCGGCATGCCAACGTCGACGTGCGCATCGACCCGAACGTGAGCCCCGCGGGCGACGCGCAGTTCCGGCTCGTGCCGGGGCTGGCGAACAGTTCCGGCTACGCCGGGCCTGGCCGGCGGGCGCCCGTCACCCCGTCCCTGTAAGGAACGTCCGCGCCAGAGTGGCCCGGCGCCCGGTCATCGACCGGCCGCCGGGCCACCCCTGTCGCGTCAGTTCTTCGGCAGGTCAGTGTTGATATCGAACGGGCTGTACTCCGGGAACTGCGTCCACTCCGGCGGGCCGTCGTCACCAGCGTTGAGCAACGCGGTCGGGTCGGTGAAGCCGGGCGCGACACCGGTCCACTCCTCGGGGAGGCTGTACGTCTCGTAGATGAGGTACGCCCCGCCCCATTCCTCCTTCGCGCCGCCCCACCTATCCCAGGCGAGACCCGCGAGATACTGGAATGTCTCCCCGGCGGTGGCGTTGAAGCGACCGTCCGAGTCCTGGTTCTCCACGACGAAGTCCACGGTGCGGCCACCCGCCTGGACGAGGCCGACGCTGAATCCGAAGGTGGCGCACGAGGGCGGGACCGCGAGGCAGCCGGCGATGCCGATCATTGTGGCCGCCCCGGTGATGTGGTGACCGTTGCCCTTCCACCACTCCTGGCTGTCGTTGACAAAGCAGTTGGTGTCGAGGAACGAGCACTTGGGCTTCTTGGGCGGCTCCTTCACCTGCAGGCAGGTCGGCGGTGTCGACACGGGCGGCGGCAACGGCATCTGGGGCGAACCCAAACGTCGGTAGGTGAAGAACGAGAAGATCTTGAACGTCACGTAGCCCGGCACGTTCAGGAACATATTGATCACGATCTGCCACAGGGGCAGCCACATGTCCTGCACCACACGCATCTTGCCGCCGAAGTCGACACGCGCGACGCACTCGGACAGGTCCTTGGTGCACAAGACATACCTGTCGATGCGGTACTCGTACCAGTAGCCGTCGGGGCCCTGGTAGATACCCGTCTCCGTCGCGCCCCACTGGACGAAGGTCGTGTCGCGCTGACGGCCCGTGGTGTCGGTGCCGCTGACCGGGCTGTGCCAGGCGTACGAGTAGCCGTCGAAGCTCTGCGGGCTCGCCTGGTCGAACACGGGATCGACGCTGATGAACCGCCCGATGAGCGGGTCGTACTCCCGCGCCCCGAGGTGGGTGAGGCCCGTGTTGTCCTTGGTGCCGCCCACGAAGCCCTTGTCCATCGACGCCGGCCACGTGCCGACCACCGAGCCGCGCGGGTTACCGTACGGATCCTGCCGACGCAGCGCGTACGCCTGGGTGGTGGCGTTGATCGTGATCGACGCGGTCCCCTGGTGGTCGTTGCAGATCCACGTCACGCCGCTCGTGGTCCGGGTGGCCACCGTCGTGCCGGCATGCTGGTAGTACCGCGTGGTCGCCTTGGCCCCGGTCCCGGCTGTGTAGCGCAGTTCCTGACCCGGCAGAAAGAGCGTCTTGCCGGTCGGGTCCCTGCGCACCAGCCGCTCGCCGTCGGCGTCGTAGATGTACTCCGTCTTGCCAGTCGAGTCCTCCTGCGAGATGACGTGCCCCTCCACGTCCCACTTCACCGTCTGGCCGCTGGTGCCACCGGGGCGGGAGGTCGTGTTGCCCATGGCGTCGTACGTCCACGACGCCGTCGTCGTGCCCGTGGCGCTCTGCGTCGTCGCCGACAGCAGCGTGTGCGGCTGGGCGCCACCCGCTGCCGGGTAGACATAGTCGGTCGTGCGCACCGTCGTGCTGGTCGGGCGCTCGACCTGCTTCCTGCGGTTGCCGCTGGCGTCGAAGGTCCAGCTCGTCCAGTACGGGGCCGGGCCGCCCAGCCCGCTCGCCGTCGGGGCGGCGAGACATGACGCCGTCGCCGGCGTCCACGCCTCCGTCAGGCGGCGCAGGTAGTCGTACCGGAAGCACTGGTTGTCGTTCGTCACGGAGTCCGCGGACCCGGTGACGTTGCCGAACGTGTCGTAGGCGAATGTCACGTCCGACAGCGTGGTCGGCGTCGTCTGCCGACTGACCTTCTGCTTCTCCAGCCGCCGGGTCCCGTCCTCGAACGTGCGCTCCTGCGTGACGGTGTTGCCGCCCTTGTACTGCAGCGTCATCGCGCCGATCTCGCCGTACCCGGTGTAGGCGGTGTCGGTGACGTACGTCGTGCCGTTGTCCAGGCTCGTCCTGAGGGTGCGCGCCTGCCCCAGCGGCGTGTACTCGGTGGTGAGCGCCTCCAGCGCCAGCCCGCCGGTACCGTCGACGTCGGGCAGCCGCACGGTCTCCGGCTGTCCGTCCGGCTTGTAGGTGTAGACGTACGTGAACGTCCCGCTGATGCCCGTCTCGGGGATCGTGTACTTCACGCCTGTCGGCGCGTACGTCGCCGTGAACCCGGTGAACTCCTTGATGTACTGGTTGGTGCCGTCATACCGGACCGACTTCGTCAGGTGACCGTTGGACTTGGTCAGGCCGTCGTACGTCCAGGTGGCGAGCTTGTTCGCGTCCGAGATGGACGTGCGGTAGGCGGCGGTCTTCCTACTGAGGCTGTCATAGGTGTAGAGCACCTTGCCGTTGGCGTTCTGCACCCATTCCTGCTCGCCCGCGGAGTTGATCTGGACCGTCACGGTCCCGCGATCCGGCGACTTGTCCGTCAGGACCTGGCCACGCACGTTATAGGTGCGCTCCCACTTGTTGCCCGCGGCGTCCGTCACGGAACTCAGCTGATCCTTGGCCGTGTAGGTGTACGTCGTCGCGTCGTAGCTGCCCGGCGTGCCGGGGGTGATCGCCAGCGACTTGTACCGCCAGACCGCCGTGGTGTTGCCACGCGCGTCCGTGTGCGTCGACGTCGCGGTGCCGCCGGTCGGTGGCAGGACGTCGACCCGGTCGCCGCCGTAGCCGGTGGTCGTCGTCGCGAAGACCGTCGGGACGCCCGTACCCTTCTTCAGGTACTGCACCGACGCGATCGACCGGCCCGCACCGTCGAACACGGCCTCGACGCGACTGGGCACGTCCCCCTGCTCGTTGGCCACGACGTACCCCGCGCCCGGGGTGCCGGTCGTCAGGTGCGCCTGGTACGTCTTCCAGACGCGACCCGCGGTGTCGTAGAACGTGTCGGTCAGCACCGTGCCCGCCGTGGTGTCACCACGGGGAGCCTGGGTCTGAATCGACCTCAGCAGGCCGTCGAAGTACTCGTACGTCGTGACGTACCCACCCGACGGCGTCAGCTTGCTGGTGCTGATCACGCTCGGCACGAGCTGGTTCACCGTGTACGTGTGGGTAACGTTGGCCGTCTGGTTCAGCGACTTGTCCCGGCCCGGCTGCCAGACCCCGGTCAACCTGCCGAGCCCGTCGTACTCCCAACTGGTGATCCGATCGTTGCTGTCCTTCTGCGACAGCTTCACGCCGAACGCCGGCTCGTAGGTCACGGTGTTGACCCACTGCAGCGCGTTGGTCATCGTCGCCGAGGCGACCTGGCCGCCGGCGTTTGCCGCGTAGCTGTACAGCGTCACGTTGTTCTTCACGTCGGTGGTGGACTTGGGACGCCCGTACTCGTCATAGGTCGCCGCGGACCCGGTGACGAACACCGGCGCGCCGTTCACCCAGTCGTCGAGCGTCTCTTCCTTGGTCACCAGGCCCTTCGTGGGCGGCGTGGTGATGGCGGTAGCGCCGTCGAAGTACGACTTCTTGTCGGCGATCACCTCTGCCGCGGTCAGGCCGGTCTGACCGGCCCGCGTGCAGTCGACGGCGAACTCGCGCATCCGGCCCACCATGGACGTCAGCCACGGCTCGCCGTCGGTGGTGTCCATGTTGCGCGTGTAGTCCGTCAGGGTGCAGCCCTCGTCACCCGTGACGGACTGGTCACCCTGATCGTTACGGGACACCGGCATACCCTGTGCGTCGAATGACGTCACGGCGGCCGTCGTGCGGGGTGCGCGCCCGCCGTCGCGGATGACCCGCGTGTGGGTCGCCCCGATGCCGACGAACCGCGCCCGCACCGTGGTGCTGTTGATTGTCCGTGTGGCCGTCGCGGACGACTGCCAGGGCACGGACACCTCGGCGGAGACCTCGGCGCCAGCTGGACCGTTGTAACTGATCTTTTCGCGGACCATGCCCGCGAAGGCGTCCTCGTCGTTCACCGCGGCCACGTCCACGGCGTCGGACGTGTCGCCGTCCTTGTTCATGTCGATCGCCGCCATGGCGGCGGTCCGGGAGGTGCTGCCGGTGAGGTAGTCGCCGTGCATCCCCCGGAAGTAGCGCGACTCGGTGAACGTCTCGCCCGCCCCGGTGCCGGTGTACGTCCGCACCGTGCCGTACCCCCGCCAGACCGACCAGGTCTTGTTCGCCGCCTTGATCAGCCCGTCGTCGTCGGTGTAGTGCCACGCCGGTGCTCCGACGTAGGTGTACCGGGTCACGATCGTGGGCTCCGCCTTCGTGGTCTTGTCGACCTCGTGAACCTCAGCCACGACGTACTTGTGGAAGAAGTCGATGAGCGGGTTGAGCTCCCCGGGCGGCGTCCACCGGACGGGATAGCAGCGCAGCGTGTTGTTCTGCAACGCACTCTTGTCCGGCATGCTGCTGCCCGGCACGCAGTTCGCCGGCGCGTAGGTGACCTCGATGTGCTCGCCACTCTCGGTCATGATCTTGGCCAGCCGCGACCAGTTCATCGGCGGCGAGTGGTCCGGTGTGAGGGTCGGGTCCACGCGGTTGTTCAGCTTCACGTACTCGAACGTGATGTCCGGCACCGAGGTCTGCACCCGCACGTAGCCCGTCTGCGCGATGCGGTCGAGCACGAGGCCGGCTCGGGTGCCGTCGTTCGGGGACGGGAACGAGTGGGTGAATGTCCAGGTCGTCACCGGGTTGTAGGTCGTTGCCGACCCCGACCAGAGCTCCGTCGTGATCGTCTTGAGCCGTCGGGTCGTCCAGAACGTCGGGCTTCCGGTGTAACAGGGACTGGCGGTGCACTCGAAGTCCCACGGCGTGTCCGGCCAGTTGGCACCGTGGTTCGAGCAGTCCGTCAGACAGCGGTCGGCGTCACCGAACGTCACCCGCATCGGAGCGGTTCCCGTGACGCCGTTGCGGGTGCCGTACTCGATCCGCTTGAGAAAGGCCGCGCGGTCGTACGAGACGACATCGGTCGCGGTCGCGTTGCGCGCGTACTTGTTCGTCTCCTTGGTATAGGAGTAGGTCATCGTGTTGCCGTTGGGATCGACCACCCGGTCCAGGTTCCAACGCCAGGCCTGGGCGCAGAACGACGCGACGAAGGTGGACTTGTTGCACGGCTCGTTGGTCTGGTTGCCGGCCACCGGGACCAGCAGCGTCGAGTTCGAGGCGTTGGTCCCGCCGAACCAGAACTGGACGCCGTCGGGGGTCGTGACCACCCACCATTCGCCGTCGTTGTCGCCGTTTCCCGTGTTGCCGGTCTTGTGGTAGACGAAAGTGCCGTCGTCCTGTCGCAGATGCCACCGGTTCCCGTTGGACGCGTCCTTGATCAGGTCACCCGCGTGCGTGCCGAGCGAGAGGGTGGCGTTGTCCGTGGCCCAGCAGAGGTCGGCGGTCTTGGTCGTGTTATTGCCGTTGGTCATGTCGTCGCCACACGACTTGTACCGGCGCTCGATGTAACCGGTGGCGAGATCGAAGCCCTCGCCGACCCAGGATGGCTGGTTGTTGGACGCCGCCATCCGGCCGTCCACGCTCTGCGAGGAGTACGACAGCTGCAGCGTCGGCGCCGCGCCGCCCAGCGCGGGCGGTGTACGCATCGGGTACGACCAGGTGAAGTTGCCGCTGCTGTCCCCAGCGCTCCAGGTGCCCGACGGCGACAGGGTGGTGGCGGCGTAGTCGCCCGCGCCGCCGGACACCTCGCCCGCCGCCGCGAGCAGGATCCCGCCACCGACGGCGACGGAGTCGACGGCCGCCGAAGCACTCGACGCCCCGGTGAGCGCGGTGATCTCCGCGGTCGCGGTGAGGGTGGTGAGCTTCACGTCATTGTCCGTGGGCAGCACCGTGCCCCGACATTCCGGCCTGCCGGGTGTCGACAAGGCGCACTCCGGCAGCCGCACCAGGCGCAGCCGGCTCGGCCAGTCCGCCCCGTACGCCGTGGCGAAGCCCGAATAGTCGACGGACACCTCGGCCCTGCGGGCCTTCTCCGCGGGGCTGGTCAGACCCACCCGCAGCAGGACGCCGTTGACCCCGGCAGCCCTGGTCGCGGCCCGGCTGAACACCTCCACCCGGGCCTTGCCGGCGGCCACGGCATCACCTGCTGCGCCCGCCGCGGCCTTCGGCCGGTTGGTGAGCGGACGGATCGCGACGCCACCGCCGGCCCGCACCGTGTCGCCGGCCGTGTCCGGCACCGTCACGTCGGTGACGCCCGCGGCCGGCCAGACCGGATCGGGCGGGGCCGTCGGCGGCGCAGCCTCGGGCGCGGACGCCACTCCGGTCCTGGCGAGCCGGTGCCCGGGCGTGACCCAGTCCTTCTGCGCGCCCGCGAGACGCTGCGGCGCAGCCGTGGCCGGCATCGCCACGACAAGATCCGACATCATTACCATGCCCAGCGCGGCGGCGAGAAGCCGGGATGTCCGGCCTCCCGTCCGCCCCTGCCGAGCCCCCCGTGCAAACAACATCACAACCTGCCTCAACGAGAAGGAAGTAGCTCGAACAGATTCGTGTGACTGATGCCGCTAGTGGCTCACTGCATGGTCCGCACGTCGGACAGCACGCCCTGGTACGTACGCACCTCGTCCACCGTGCCCAGCCAGTAGGCGCTGTTCGCGCCGCTGAGCTTCATCCGACCGATCGTGAGACTGCCGGTCGCGTTCCAACTCGGGTTGAACGTCCTGGCGTCGACCTGGTCGCCGTTGACGTACAGCCGGATCTGGCCGGTGAGCACGTCAGCGACGCCGACCAGATGGGTCCACGTGTTCAGTGCCGCGGACGTGGACACGGCCTCGGTCACCACGCCGGTCGTGGTGTCCTTGTCGCGCATGCCGAACGCCCAGCGCCCGCCGTTGGCGCTCTGATACTGCAGATAGAAGCCCGCCTGCGTGGCGCCGTCCTGGGACACCACGGTCCGGTTGGCCGTTCCGTCCGTCAGGTACACCCAGGCCGAAACCGTGAACGACTTGGTCGTGTTGAGGATCGGCACGCTCGTGGTCGCTGCCCCGGAACCGTTGAGCGCGAGGCCTGACGTACCCCCGAAGCCGGCGGCCGTCCAGGTCGCGCCCGTCGTGAGCGTCACCGGGTGGTTCGCGATCGCGTCCGTGCACGACGTCGGCGCGCCCGTGCACGAGTTGAACCGCCAGTCGCCCGCCATCTGCGGCACGACTCCGGCGTACGCCCGCACCTCGTCCACGTAGCCGACCCAGTGGTCGGTCTCGTTGCCCTGCCACTTGCTCCGGCCGACGGTGAAGGCCCCGGTCGCCCGCCACGACTGGGTGAACGGCGTGGACGCGACGAGCGCCCCGTTGACGTACAGCCGGATCTGTCCCGCCGGCGCGTCGTACACGCCCGTCAACTGTGTCCAGGTGTTCAGTGGCGCGCTGGTCGAGGACGCCGTGGGCCCTGTCGTCGTGGCGAGGTCGTCGTAGTCGAACATCTGCATGGTCCACTTGCCGCCCGCCACCGCGTCGTACTTGAGCGCGAAGGCGCTGTCGTACTGGCCGTCCTGCGCGATCACGGTGCGGTTGCGCGAGCCGTCGGTCAGGTACGCCCACGCCGACACCGTGAACGACTGGTCGGTGTAGACGACCGGCTCCAACGTCTCGGCCCAGCCCGTGCCGTTGGGGAACGACATGCCCGTGCCGTCGTGCCCGGCGCCCGAAGCCGGCACCGAGACATTGCCCTCGAGGTTGAGGTCGTTCATGTACATCGTCGAGTCCCACTGTGGCGTGGAGTACACCTCGTTGAAATGCCACTGGCCGGTGTTGCCGTTATCGAGTTGATCGACCGCCGCGCGCACCTCCGTGTCGAACAGGGTCCGCTGCCAGAACTGCGCATCCGCCAACTGGCCGTTGAAGCCCGCGCTGAACCCCTTGCCGATCCGGGTCTGCCCGGTGGCCGACCATGCCGTGACCCCGGAGGCCGTGCCCTCGAGCGCCCCGTTGACATAGATGGCTATCTGGCCCGCCGCCTGGTCGTAACTCACGGCGATGTGGGTCCATCGCCCGACCGCAGGAACGGACGTGGAATAGGCCCGCCACCAGGCCGCGCACGGGTCGGCGCAGGCCGCGTCGCTGTTGGTCACCTCGAAGACCCAACGGTCGCTGTACGCGAGACCGCCCGCAGGTTGGTAGCGCAGTGAGAACGCCTCGGTACTCGTGCCGACCTGACTCAGCGCGACGTACTTGGCCGATTTGCTGCCCAGCCGAACCCAGGCGGAGACGGCGAAGCTCTTCGACGTGTCCACCACCGCCGGCGTGGCAGCGTAGTTCGTCGCCGACCCGTCCAGCTTGAGCGACGGCGCGCCGCGAGGGATGCGCCCCTCCTGGTTGAGCCCGCCGCCGCTGAGGGTCGCGACCCGGCCGCTGCCCATGTAGTCCAGCAGGTCGGTGCCCTCCTGCTCGTCGAGCATCCAGCGGGCCGTGGCGGGGCGGGCGCCATCCACCGTGAACTGGTACACCGGCCGTGACCGGGTGTTGCCGGCGGCGTCCTTGGCCATGACGTACAGGGAGCGGGGCCCACCGGTCGTCGGCGTCCAGGAGACGGTCACCGGTGCGCCGGGGGACGGCGCCGCGACGTACGTCGCCGGGGGGTCCGAGAAGCCCCAGTAGTATCCGACCACGTCGCTCGCGTTGCCCGACAGGGTGAATCGTCCGGTCGTGCCCACGCCGCCACACGGCGCGCAGCCGTCCGGGTACTCCACGGAACTGACACTCGGCGCGGGCGGCGCGGTGATATCGACCCTGAACTCACACCATCCCGAATACGCCGAATAGTCCGTGTACGACGTGCCGGCGTAGGTGAACGGATCGGCGACGCGGGCCCGCCACCGGTACGTGTCGGCGGTCAATGTCGGTTTCACCGTCGACGTGCCGGCGTTGGCGCGACCGATCGTGTCCGTCTTGGTGCCGGCGGCGACCCAGGCCGTGCCGCTCCACCGCTGCCACTCGAAGACGCCCTTGAGGTCGGTCTCCCCGCTGTCCACGTCGTTTGTTACGACCCTCAGGTCAGGCGTGGCGCTGTTGAGCACCGGCAGGTTGGTGGCGGGCGTGGTGCCGGAGCCGGTAACGCACGATGTCGCCGGGTTGGTCGACCGCGTTCCCGCCGTCGGGTACGAGTTGTAGTCGGCCGTGAGCAGCGCTGTGCTGTGCTTGAACCGCTTCCACTGCAGTGTTGTCGACTCGTCCACCGCACGCAGGCCGACGCTCACCGTCGACGATCCCGCGTCCAACGCGCGCTTGACGATGTTCGTCGTGACGAACTCGATGTTGCCGACGTCCTTGCAGCCATAGACGGCGCCGTAGGCGCGCTTGCCGGGGGTCCTCGCGACGTAGGTCGAGTTCCAGGCTGGCTGCTGGTTCCAGGTGGTCGACGCCGAGATCCCGTTATCGAGATACCACAGCTTGGCGTCGGAGGTCGGATTGCACGTCCAGGACCACCGCTGCTCGATGGTGAACTTCGCGCTCAGCAGGTGCTTGCCGCTCAGCCCGCTCAACGACATGCGGAACATCGTCCGGATGACGTACTGCTCACAACCCGAGCAGTCCTCAGTACGGCCCGCGCCCACCGTGCCGTAGGTGGTGCCGTTCAGCATGGCTGTGGAGTTCTGCCAGAAGCTGCTGTTCCTGAGGTCCGACCGCGACCACACGGTGGTCCAGGCGTTGCCCGAGATGCCACCGCTCCACGGCGGGTCGATATAGACCGGGTACTGTGTCGTCGGATCGGCCAGCAGGGCCTTGTCCGGAGTGAGCGTAAGCTTCGTGCCGTTGAGCCTGGTCGCCATGGACGCCATGCGCGGGTGCTCCACGTGGCCCGGCTTGGCGGATCGCGCCGGACGGCTGCCGGTCACGCCACGCGAGTCCCACATGAGCGGAGTGGGCGAGGTGAAGATCTCCACGCCCGCCGCGTCGCGGACGATCGTCGCGCCCTTGGCGTTCCTTGTCACGCTGCCACCGCTGGTCGTCAGGGTGTAGTCGAGTTCCGCCAGGGCGTTGTTGGTTCCCGCCTGCCGGGTCTTCACTACCAGCACGTGGCTGAACCCATCGACGGTCGCGTGCACCTGCAGATCCACGTCCGGCAGCACGTCGGCGTAGGTGGCGGTGTCACCGTCGATCGTCGGCGCCGGCAGCACGGACAACGTCGTGGGCAGCCCCACGCGCAGTGTCGTGCCGTTCTTCTGCATGGTCGCCAACGGCCCCTTGCCACCGCTGGAGAACGATATGGGGAAGAGCGGCGCCTTCGGCACCACGGAGCCGTCGGCGAGTCGCTTCAACGTCGCGTCGGCATCCGTCCACGAGCCGTCCGATGTGCGAGCGAAGCGTGGCGTCACGGACTCTTTCACGGTCCAGGTGCTGTCCGGATTGGCGAAGATCTGGCGGGTCGACGTCCGTCCGGACATCGACTCGACCCGCTGGCGGCACCGCGCCGCCATCGCCAACGCCGCCGACGCATCACCAACGGACGTCCGGCACGTGGGCGCGACTGCCGGCGCGGCCGCGGCAGCCGCAGGCGCGGTCGTCACAGCGGTCATTCCGGCGGCGACAAGGAGTGCCGCGGCGACGGCGCGCGCGACAAACGTCAACCAGTTCACAGTGGATTTTGGGCGCAAACGGCCACAATGCAACATCTCTAAGCCCCCGTAGCTCGATGTTGGCAGTGAGCGTATCGAAAGATCCGTACACCGCATAGGCCCGATCGGCTGTCGTTATCGGTCTCAATAAACACGACAGGCGTTGTCCCGTAAGCGAATCAATACCGGTGGTGCGGGATTGGCCTGCGGCCGCTGCGGGTATCAGACGGTGTCCCCCACCCCCGGGCGGACACTCATCCAGGAGGCCAACGTGCGAGTCGGAGCGGTGATCCTTACGTTGTGGCTCATTATCGGGGTGGTCGCCGCTGCCCAGCGCGGCTACTTCAAGGGCGACGACACCAACTGCGCCAAGACCAGCAACACCCTTATCACCATCGCTGCTGGTCCGCTGAACTACCTCGGCGTGAACCCGCAGGTGGAGTGCAACCCCGAGGTGCCCCAGCCGTCCAAGTAGGACAGAGTGTCGCCGGCGCCGCCGACCCGTCCGGGTCGGCGGCGCCGATGCGCTCCGATCATCTTTTCCGGCAGCCCGGCCCGACGGTCCGTAGGTCAACACCGGCCGGTCAGCCGGTCGGGCGCGTGGGATCACGTAACTACGCTGCTGCGAATGACGACGGAGGCGGCCCTGCGGGGGTGCCTACTCGAGGAGGCGCTCGCCTGGCTGCTGCGCCGCAGCGGCTACCGGCTGCTCGACGAGGCGGACGACCCGGCCGCCCTGCGCGCCTCCGACCAGGGGCTGCTCGTGCGCGGCCGGGGCGCCGACCATCAGGCCGACACGCTCGGCGAGCTCACCTTCGTGCCGCCCCTGTCGCTGCCGGTACGGCTGTTCGTCGAGGCGCGGTTCCGCTCCACCGTCACCGGCATCCACGACGTACGCGACGCCCAGGGCGTGGTGCACGACGTCAACGACAACCTGGTGCCGGTGACCGGAGCGGGCCGTCCGCACCGGCGCCACCGGTACGCGTTCGCCCTGTTCTCCACGTCCGGGTTCTCCTCGGACGCGCAGAACTACGCGCTCGCCCACCAGATCTCGCTCGTCGACCTGTCCGGCCCGGCGTTCGAGTGGCTGCGCGCGGCCGTCCAGCGGGCGNCCGCCGGGGGGCCGCCCCCCGCCGTCGCCACGCGGGCCGCCCAGGTCCGGGGCGAGGTGGCGGGCGCGGATCCGCTGCCGCAGGCCACGCTGCGCCGCCACGTCCGGGTGGCGCTGGAGTCGACCGACCGCCAGCCCCGGCCGGGCCGGCCCGACGCCGTGTGGGACCCGGTCGGCGAGTACCTGGTCGAGATCGCGTGGCGGATGCGCCAGCGGCTGTCCCGTGTCGACGACGAGGTGCTGCTCGGCTTCCCGCCCGGCCCGTTCGTGTTCACCATGGCCGCCCAGGGGCCGAACGGCACCGACGCGTTCGTGGCCTACGCCCGGCGCAACCCCACCCACCCCGTCTGGATCATCCACAAGGGCGGTCGCCGGGCCGTGTCCTGGGAGGTCGTGCCCGCCGACGGCAACGAGGCGTACCGGCTGGCGTTCAACCTGCCCGCGCACCTGGACTCGTGGATCGCGGACAGCGAGCACGAACGCGCCGACGAGGCGCCCCGCACCATCGTCGTGCACCGCGTCTCCAAGCACGGCACCGAGGTGTTCCGCCTGCAGTACTCGCCGCGCCAGCGGGAGCTGACCCGCCCGTGACACGCCACCGCCCGGGCCGACGTGGCGGCCCGGGCGGTCCCCTCGGGAGCAGGTTCGGCGTACGCGGGTCAGGTCCGTTGGCCGAGCCGGACCACCCGCTGCAACATGATGAAGACGAACAGCAGGATGCCGATGACGATCCGCGTCCACGAGGAGCTGAGGTCGCCCTCGAAGTTGATGATCGTCTGGATGATGCCCAGCACGCAGACGCCCACCACGGTGCCGAGGACGTAGCCCGCGCCACCGGTGAGCAGCGTGCCGCCGATGACCACCGCGGCGATCGCGTCCAGCTCCAGACCGATCGCCCCACGCCCGTGGCCGGACAGCGTGTAGAAGGTCATGACGATGCCGCCCAGCGCCGAGCAGAACCCGCTGATCGTGTAGACCGCGATCTTGGTGCGCGCGACCGGAAGACCCATCAGCAGCGCCGACTGCTCGCTGCCGCCGATCGCGTACACGTTGCGGCCGAACTTGGTGTAGCTGAGCACCCACACCGCCACGGCGAGGACGACCAGCGACACGATGGCGCTCCACGACAGGTGGTAGTTGCCGAGCGGGAGCTTGTAGTCGGCGATGGCGACCCAGGTCTTGTCCGTGATCGAGATCGAGTCGGTGCTGATGATGAAGCAGAGGCCCCGGGCCAGAAACATGCCGGCAAGGGTCACGATGAACGGCTGGATGTCGAAGTAGTGGATCATGCAGCCCATGAGGAAGCCCAGGACCGAGCCGATGGCCAGGACCAGGACCATCACCAGGTACGGTGACCAGCCCTTCTCCGTGAGCAGCGACGAGGACACCATGGTGGACAGCGCCACCACGGAGCCGACCGAAAGGTCGATGCCGCCGGTCAGGATGACGAAGGTCATGCCGATCGCCACGACCAGCAGGAACCCGTTGTCGATGAAGAGGTTCAGGAAGATCTGCGTGTCGTAGAAGCCCTCGTAGCGCAGGATGCCCACGCCGTACATGAGCCCGAAGAGCGCCAGTGTGACGAGTACGGGCAACTGCTTGGCAGGCAGCCGCTCCCGCAGCGACGCAAAGCGGCTAGCGGCAACTTCCACGGTGCTCATGCCGGGACCTCGACCTTCGGCGTTTCGGCGGGAGTGGCCGGCGGTGGCACAGGGGGCCGCCGCCGACGGATGAACTTGGCCCGGAACTGGGGCGACTGCAGCAGGCAGACGATGGTGACGACGAGCGCCTTGAACAGCAGCGTCGCGTCCGACGGGACGCCGATCGTCAGGATCGTCGTGGTCAGCGTCTGGATGATGAGCGCGCCCAGCACCGTGCCGGCGATGGAGAACCGCCCGCCCAGCAGCGACGTGCCGCCGATGACCACGGCGAGGATCGCGTCCAGCTCGATCCAGAGGCCGGCCCGGGTGCCGTCGGCGCTGGAGACGTCCGCGCTGATCATCAGGCCCGCGATGCCGGCGCACAGGCCACAGAACACGTACACCATGATCGTGATGCGCCGGGCCCGGATGCCGGCCAGGCGGCTGGCCTCCGCGTTGCCGCCCACCGACTCCAGCAGCATGCCCAGGGCGGTGCGCCGGGTCAGCAGGACGGCGAGGAGGACCACCAGCAGTGCCACGAGAATCGCGAACGGCACGGTGAACAGGTGTCCGGCGCCGATGAACTTGTAGTTCGGGCTGCGGATCGTGATGATCTGGTCATCCGTGATCATCTGGGCGAGTCCGCGGCCGGCGACCATGAGAATCAGGGTCGCGATGATCGGCTGGATGCCGATGCCCGCCACCAGGATGCCGTTCCACAGGCCCAGCACCAGGGCGAGCCCGATGCCCATCAGGACAGCGGTGATGACGCCCGACAGGCTGTTCTGGTCCGGCTGGGTGCTGATGTGGTAGCAGGCCAGGCCACCGACGATCGCGACGATCGCACCTACGGAAAGGTCGATGCCGCCGGTCGCGATGACCACCGTCATGCCGGTCGCGACCAGGATCAGTGGCGCCCCGTTGCGGAGGATGTCGATGATGCTGCCGTACAGGTGACCGTCCCGGACCTCCAGGCTGAAGAAGTCCCGGGAGAAGAACAGGTTGCTCACCAGGAGCAGGACCAGCGCGAGCACCGGCCAGAACAGCCGGTTCCCTACCACGGCCTTGACTCGCTCGCTCATGCCGTCACCTCAAGGTTCTCGTCCGCGCGTCCGGCACTGGCGATCGCGCTCATGATGCGGTCGGCGTCGACCGTGTCGTCGTTGACCAGCTCGGCCACGATCCGCCGGTCCCGCAGGACGGCGATCTTGTGGCTCAGCCGGAGCACCTCCTCCAGCTCGGCGGAGATGAACAGCACCGCCATGCCGCCGTCGGACAGCTCGACGACGAGCTTCTGGATCTCCGCCTTGGCGCCCACGTCGATGCCCCGGGTGGGCTCGTCGAGGATCAGCAGCCGCGGTTCGGTGATCAACCAGCGGGCGAGCAGCACCTTCTGCTGGTTGCCGCCGCTGAGGTTGCGCACCTGCATCTCGGGGTTGGCCGGCCGGATCTGCAGCGCCTTGACGTACTTGTCGACCAGCTCGTCCTGGCGCCGACGCGACAGCGGGCGGGCCCAGCCGCGGGTGGCCTGCAGCGCGAGGACGATGTTCTCGCGCACGGTCAGCTCGCCGATCAGGCCCTCGGTGCGACGGTTCTCGGAGCAGAAGGCGATCGCCTTGGACATCGCCGTCATCGGCCCGCGGATCGCGACGGGCGCCCCGTTGACCAACGTCTGCCCCTGGTCGGCCCGGTCCGCGCCGAAGAAGAGCCGGGCGGTCTCGGTGCGGCCGGAGCCCAGCAGGCCGGCCAGGCCCACGACCTCGCCGGGGTGGATCGTCATGTCGAAGGGCGTGACGACGCCCTTGCGGCCGAGCCCGCGCGCCTCGATGAACGGCTGGCCGGACTCCAGTGCGGCGACCTGCCGCTTGGGCTGCTCGTCCAGCTGCTCCAGGGCGGCCATCTCCTTGCCGATCATCAGGGAGACGAGTTCGAGCTGGGGCAGGTCGGCTGTGCGGTACTCCCCGACAAGGCGGCCGTTGCGCAGCACCGTGATCCGGTCGCTGATCTCGTAGACCTGGTCGAGGAAGTGCGTCACGAACAGGACCGCCACGCCGTCGCTCTTGAGCTGCCGGATCACCCGGAACAGCTGCGCGACCTCGCCAGCGTCGAGGCTGGAGGTCGGCTCGTCGAGGATGAGGACCTTGGCGTCGATGTCGATCGCGCGCGCGATGGCGACCATCTGCTGCACGGCGAGCGAGTAGGTGGACAGCTGACGCGTGACGTCGATGCTGAGCTCGAGCCGCTGGAGCAGCTCGGCCGCCCGCTTGTTCATCGCCGACCATTGGATGCGCCCGAGCTTGCGGGGCTGGCGCCCGAGGAAGATGTTCTCCGCCACCGAGAGGTTGGCGCAGAGGTTGACCTCCTGGTACACCGTGCTCACGCCGGCCTGCTGCGCCTGCAACGGCGCGTGGAAGTTGACCTGTCGATCCTGCAGGACGACCGTACCGGCGTCGATGCCGTACACACCGGTGAGCACCTTGATAAGCGTTGACTTACCGGCGCCGTTCTCGCCCATGAGGGCGTGCACCTCACCCGGAAACATCCGGAAGTCCACATTGTCCAGCGCCCTGACCCCGGGGAACTCCTTGCTGATGCCGGTCATTGTCAGGATCGCTGGTGGCTGGGCAGTCACTGTCGCGCCTTTCTGACGAAAGCCGGGGCCGTGCCGGCCGGTCTGACCGACCGGCACGGCCCCGGGGAACAACTGATTAGTACTTGCGGTCCGGCAGGGCCGCCTTCGCCTGCTCCTGGGTGAAGGTCGTCTCGTTGGTCACGATGCGCGGCTCGACCGCCTCACCGTTCTTGACCTTCTTGACCAGGTCCATCAGCTGAGGGCCAAGCAACGGCGAGCACTCCGCGATGAAGTTGAACTTGCCGTCGGCCAGCGCCTGCATGCCGTCCTTGACCGCGTCGATCGTGATGATCGTGATGTCGGTGCCCGGCTTCTTGCCGGCCGCCTCGATCGCCTCGAGCGCGCCCAGGCCCATGTCATCGTTGTGCGCGAACAGCACGTCGATGTCCTTGTGGGCCTTCAGGAAGGCCTCCATGACCTGCTTGCCACCGGCGCGGGTGAAGTCACCCGACTGCGACGCGATGATCTTCAGGTTCGGCGCCTTCGCGATGGCGTCCGCGAATCCCTTCTTGCGGTCGTTGGCCGGCGCCGAGCCCGTGGTGCCCTGCAGCTCGACGATGTTCACCGGGTCGGTCTTGCCCTCGTACTGCTTGACCAGCCACTCGCCGCTGACCACGCCCTCCTTGACAAAGTCGGACCCGATGAAGGTCTTGTAGAGCGTCTTGTCCGCCGAGTCGACCGCGCGGTCGGTGAGGATGACCGGGATGCCGGCGTCCTTCGCCTCCTTGAGCACGGTGTCCCAGCCGGACTCGACCACCGGCGAGAAGGCGATGACGTCGACCTTCTGCGCGATGAACGAACGCAGCGCCTTGATCTGGTTCTCCTGCTTGCCCTGCGCGTCGGAGAACTTCAGCTCGTAGCCGGCCGCCGCCGCGGACTCCTGGATCGACTTGGTGTTGGCCGTACGCCAGCCGCTCTCCGCGCCGACCTGGGAGAAGCCCAGGGTGATCTTGCCGTCGTCCTTGGGGGTGTCGGTGCCCTTACCGCCGTCGCCGCAGGCGGCCATACTGGCCGCCAGCAGGCCGACGGCCAGCGCCGCTGCTACCTTTCTGTACACTCTGCCCACTCTCCTCATGCCGATGAATCAGCTGGTGTGTCGGTTACAGGGGGTTGTGCCGGTGGTGCGTGTGGTGGTGCGCGGTGTACCCCCGCACCGGTTCACCGGGCCGTCCGACCGTCTCCGTGCCGGGGGGCGGTCGGACCGCCGGCGACATCTGTGTGCGCCCGAAGGGCGTCTATGTGAGCGTTCTCATTGGTTCGTGTCAGGCGACCGCGCGTGCCGAGCTGTCGCGCACCTTCAGTTGCGGGGTCAGATGGATCTGGCGGTGCGGCCGGGCGCCGGTGGCGATCTGCTCCATGAGCAGCGCCAACGATCGACGACCGACCTCGGCGAAGTCCTGCTGGACGGTGGTCAGGGGCGGAATCAGGTACGGGCCCTCGGGCACGTCGTCGAAGCCGACGACGCTCACGTCCGCGGGCACCCGACGACCCACCTCGTGCAGCGCGCGCAACGCGCCGAGGGCCATCTGGTCGTTGGCGCAGAAGACGGCGGTCACCGTGGGGTCCCCCGCCAGCCGCTGCGCGGCGAGGTATCCGGAGCGCGCGCTCCAGTCCCCCACCAGTACGGGCGGCGCCGGGGCGGCGTACGCCGTGAGGGCCTCGCGCCAGCCGGTGGCCCGCTCACGGGCCTCGGGCCAGCCGGGCGGCCCCGAGATGTGGTGCACGGTCTTGTGGCCCAGGCTGAGCAGGTGCCGGGTGGCCAGCGCGGCGCCGACCACATTGTCCACACCCACCATGGGCACGTCGGCGCCGCCGCCGACGCCGACGCCGACGAGCGCGATGCCGGGCGGCACGGCCGACAGCGCCACGACCGCCGAGTCCTTCGGCACGATCGCCACGATGCCCTCGACCGACTGCAGGCGCAGCTGGCCGATCGCGTCGAGGACGGCCCGCCGGCTCAGCGTCCGGATGCTCGCGATGCTCACGAAGTATCCGGCGTCGCGCGCCGCCTGCTCGATGCCGTACACCATCGAGGCCGGACCGAACAGCGTGGTGTCGAAGGTGACCAGGCCCAACGTCTTGGAGCGGCGGGTGACCAGAGCGCGCGCGGCCGAGTTCGGCTGGTAGTCGAGCTGGCGCATCGCGTCGAGCACGCGGGTCCGGGTCTGCGGACTCACCTTGGCCTGGTCGTTGAGCACCCGCGAGACGGTCTGGTGCGAGACGCCCGCGAGCTTCGCGACGTCCATCATCGTCGCCATGCGCTCCGGCACGGCGGGACTTGTCGGCGCCACGACGGGGGTGGACGGCTTCTCGGCCGGCTGGCGCCGCACATCGCCGCTCATCGCCGAACCCCTCGGCGTGCTGCGGTTTGTACGCGCGTCATGGCCAGTTCCATCCCGTTAACTCGTGTTGCCGGAACGTTGCAGGGCATAGTGTTAACGCTCACATCCCATCGCGTCAAGGGTGGAACTTCCGCTCTTCCCGACACCCCCGCGGACCGTAGGCAACGCGCGTGTCCGAGCGGTCACGCCAGGCTAGATCGCCCTGCTTATGGGGCGTGACATGGAAATGCGCCGCGACCGTCGCTCCACAGTGGTGGATGACACATCACGGAACCTCGATCACTTGTTGCGATCGCCGTTGCCGAATGTACCTATTTGCCCGATCGAGGGCTTGGGAAACAAATCGGTAACGCGAGGGGCCGGCACGTACGGGCTACGTGCCGGCCCCAGCCCACGGTGGCGGTGCCGCCACCGGGCCTTGTCACGCGCGCCGCGGGCCAGCGCCCCGCGCGGTGAGCGCGTTGGTACACAGAGGGCCAACCGGCGCCGTCCCAGGCGAGCAGATTGATGCCGAGCCTGCCGTTCGTTGGCCGCGAGCCGGTCCGGTAGCGGTCATGGTCGGCCGGCCGCGACGACGGCGCCGTGGCGGGCGGGTCGTGTGGTGCCTGCGCACATGGGGACACTCTCCCTGATGGTGGATGTGAACGTTCACACATGACCGGCTGAACTCGTAACCACCCTGGTCACCAGGGAGTCAGGTCGACAGGGCGCCGGTGCTCGCCCGCACGACGAGCTCCGGCGCGATGAGCGTGGGCAGGCGCGCCCCAGCCGGCTCAGCACCGGAGTCGCGCGCCTCGACCTGGGCCAGGAGGTGGTCCAGGCTCTGCCGCCCCAGCCCCACGAAGTCCTGGCGGACGGTCGTGAGCGGGGGCAGGTAGTACTCGGCTTCGGGGACGTCGTCGAAGCCGACGACGCTCACGTCGTGCGGCACGCGCCGGCCCGCCTCGTGCAGTGCCCGCACGAGCCCCAGCGCCATCTGGTCGTTGGCGCAGAACACGGCGGTCAGGTCGGGGTCGCGCGCGAGCACGCGGCCCAGTTCGTAGCCGGACCGGGACGACCAGTCCCCCGCGAGCACGGGTCCGACCGGCAGGTCAGCGTCGGTCAGCACGTCACGCCAGCCGGCCACGCGGTCGCGCGCCTCGGGCCAGTCGGGCGGCCCCGAGAGGTGGCGGATCTCCCGGTGGCCCAGCGCGGCCAGGTGCCTGGTCGCGAGAACCGCGCCGGCGTGGTTGTCCGTCGCGACGCTGGGCACCATCCCGTCGCCGCCCGGCCGCGCGGCGGCGGCCGCGCCCAGCCCCACCACGACGATCGGCAGGTTGACGGGCAACTCGGCGAGGGCCTCGCCCGCGGCGGGCATGGGCGCGATCGCGACGATGCCCTCCACGCTCTGCTCGCGCAGCCGGTCGACCGCGTCGAGCACGGCGCGCCGGTCGAGGGACCGCACGCTCGCGATACTCAGGAAGTAGCCGGCCTCGCGCGCCGCCTGCTCCACCTGGTAGACCATCGAGGCCGGCCCGAACAGGGTCGACTCGAAGCTGATCAGACCCAGCGTGCGCGAACGGCGGGTCACCAGCGTGCGCGCGGCCGAGTTGCGTCGGTAGTCGAGCTGGCGCATGGCCTCCAGCACCCGCTCGCGGGTCTCCGGGCGTACGTTCGCCTGGTTGTTGAGGACCCGCGACACGGTCTGGTGCGACACGCCGGCCAACCGGGCGACGTCCATCATCACGGAGTCGCGCCGCCCCCCGGCGTCCCTGCGCAGCGTCGGGCTCACCCGGCCATCACCCACCTTCCGACACGTCCGCCACACATTGTGACGGAGCGTCCGCGAGGAAGTGCTAGTGGCACGGCTGGCGCCCATGAAGTCGTCCCGGTTCCACCCTAGATATCGAGCATCGTCGTTGACGATTGTTAGTTGATACAACTAAGTCGGTCAAGGCGCCCCCACTCGCAGGTTTGTTGCAGTCAGCCACGCAGCCGCGCGGCGACCCGGCCCAGCTCCCGGGCCAGAACCGCCTCGTCGGCCGTGACCAGCGCGCCGTCGCGGACCACCGGGGAGCCGCCCACGAGCAGCAGGGCCAGCGGCGGCAGAACGCCGAAGACGAGCGCGGTCACCGGGTCGACGATGCCGGCGTTGGCCAGCCCGCCCAGCCGCCACACCGCGACGTCGGCCAGCTTGCCGGCCTCGAGCGAGCCCAACTCGGCCTCGCGGCCCAGGCACCGGGCGCCGCCGATCGTGGCCAGCGACAGGGCCGCGCGGGCGTCCAGGGCGGCGGGGCCACCGCGCAGGCGGGCGGCGTACAGGGCCTGGCGCTGCTCGTCGCCGAGGTGGCCCGCCTCCTGCGACGCGGGACCGTCGACGCCCAGGCCCACGGGCGCGCCGGCATCCAGCAGCTGACGCACCGGCGCGGTGCCCGCGCCCAGCCGCGCGTTCGAGCTCGGGCAGTGCGCGACGCCCGTGCCGGTGGCGCCGAGGCGACCCACCGAGGCGGAGTCGAGGTGCACCCCGTGGGCGAGCCAGACGTCGTCGCCGAGCCAGCCCAGCTGTTCGGCGTACTCGACGGGGTGGCAGTTGTGGTTCTTGCGGCAGAACTCCTCCTCGTCGACGGTCTCGGCGAGGTGGGTGTGCAGGCGGACGCCGGTGTGGCGGGCGAGCGCCGCGGACTCGCGCATGAGCGTCGGCGTGACCGAGAACGGCGAGCAGGGCGCCACCGCCACCTTGATCATGGCGGTCGGGGCCGGGTCGTGGAACCGCTCGATCGCGGCGGCCGTGCCGGCGAGCGCGCCGTCGGTCGTCTCGACGAGGCTGTCGGGGGGCAGGCCGCCGGCCGCGACGCCGAGGTCCATCGAGCCCCGGCAGACGTGCAGCCGGATGCCGACCGACCCGGCCGCGTCGACCTGCGCCTCGACCAGGTCCCCCGCGTCGCGCGGGAAGACGTAGTGGTGGTCGCTGCTCATCGTGCAGCCCGACAGGGCCAGCCAGCCCAGGCCGGCCGCCGTGGTGGCCCGGGTCAGGTCGGCGTCGATGCCCTCCCAGACCGGGTACAGCGCGGTCAGCCAGCCGAACAGGTCCGATTCCGTGGCGTAGCCGCGGGTCGCCCACTGGTACAGGTGGTGGTGGGTGTTGACCAGGCCGGGCGTGACCAGGCACCCGGTCGCGTCCACCCGCGTGACGTCGCCCGCCACGGCGGCGGGGCCGGGCCCGACGGCCACGATCCGGTCGCCGTCGAGGACGACATGACCCTCGGTGTACTCCGTGCCGGCCGCGTCCACGGTGGCGATCGCGCCACCCTCGATAACCGTGATCATCCGGGTCACCACCAAGCCAGTCCGGCCGCCGGCGCGTCGTCGCGCGCCACCGTGCCCTCGATGAGTCCGTACGGGCGGTCGGCCGCGAAGTAGACCTCGTTGGGGTTGTCCAGCCCGAACGGGCTCAGATCCACCAGGAAGTGGTGCCGGTTGGGCATGGCCAGGCGCACCTCGACGACCTCCGGGCGCGCGGTGAGCACCCGCTCCCCCATGGCGTAGAGCGTCTGCTGCAGCGAGCGGCTGTACGTTCCGACGAAAGCCTCGACCAGGAGGGACCGCACGGCGGCGTAGGAGCCGTCCCAATCGCCGTCCGCGGTGGCGTGCCGCCACCGGGCGGTCACGGCCGTGGCGAGGATCCGGTCCGTCGTGGGGGCCAGGGTCGTGTACCCGTCCTCGATGAAGCCGACGAACTCCGAGTCGGTGGAGTTGAGCAGGACCAGGTCGGTCACGCCGCTGACCACGGTGGCGGTCGACCCGTCGTAGGTGACCGTGGCGGTGCGGACCTCGCCGCCGTCGCGCTGGAACGAGTGCGGGCCCAGTCGGGACCAGGAGTAGGACTCGAGCCGGACCCGGGCGGCGTGGATGGGCTCCTGGCTGTCGACGAAGTGCCGGGCCAGGAGCAGCCCGAACGCCTCGACGGACGCGACGCCGTGCTGGCGCGCGAACGCGTACACCGTGTTCTTCTGGGTGTCGGTGGGCAGGACGTGGCCGTTGTCGCCGGACAGGTGCACGTCGGCCAGGTCCCCGGCGAGGGCGACGCTGACGTTCAGGTCGGTCAGCGTGTGCGGCTCCCCCGCGCGGGCGACGTGGACCAGCCGCGTCTCCGCCTTGCCGTACTGGTTCGCGCCCAGCACGATCCCCATCGATCAGCTCCCTCGGTAGGTGGTGTAGCCGTACGGGCTCAGCAGGAGCGGCACGTGCAGGTGCCGGGCCGGGTCGGTCACCGCGAAGGTGATCACGACCTCGGGGAAGAACGCGTCGGCGCCGATGTCGAAGACCAACCGGTACCGACCCGCTCCCGGCGGCAGCCAGTCGCGCAGCCGCCCGTCACCGTCGGTGACCCCCTGGGCGACCAGCTCCCAGTCGTCGCCGAGGCGCTCCAGCCGCACCGGCACGGCGACCGCCGGCTCCCCTCGCGTGGTGTCCAGAACGTGTGTGGAGATCATTCAACAAGCCTCTCCAGTCGGAGCCTGACGATCTTGGCTAGCTCCTCGCGGACCACCTGACGCTCGGTCGCCTCGTCGTTGGCCAGCCGGGCCCGCGCCGCCGCGAGCATCTCGGCCGGCGTCCGGCCCGAGGCGAAGATCAGAAAGACGTGGCCGAACCGCTCCTCGTAGGCGACGTTCGCCGCGCGCAGCGCGTCCGCCTCCGGCGACGCGCCCGCGTCTGCCTGCTCGCGCCGCGACCAGGCCGCCTCCCGCGAGTCGCCGTCGGCCCGCTGACCGATGCGCGGGTGCGCGGCCAGGGCCAGCGCGACCTGGTCCCACGACAGGTCCGCCAGCGCCGACAGGCCGACCGCGGTCAGGCTCCCCACACTCGGGTACGGGCGACCGAGCGCGACCCGGGTGGCCCAGTCCGGCACGGCGCAGCAGGCCAGCAACTCCGTCTCGGCCTGCTCGCGCACAAGATCGTTGAACCTGGTCAGCGCCGGGAACACCACGATCACCTCCGCCCGCGACGCGAAGATCGTACGGTCAAGATGTTTCTGTTTTGGTCCGTCGTTGTCCAGGGTCCCCCGTCCCGGGGCGTGGACGCCCGGCCTCCGGCGGACCGGGCCGAAACAGCTCGTGAGCTAGGCTCGCGGTGATCGGCGCCGGGATGGGCGCCGCTTGATGCGAATGGGTTCGAGCACATGCGCGCGCTGCTGTTGGAGGGCATCCACCCGGACGCCGTCTCCCGCCTCAAGGCCGACTCGTACGACGTGGAGGTCCTCGGCCGGGCCCTCGACGAGCAGGAGTTGATCGACCGGATCTCCGACGTCGCCCTGCTGGGCGTCCGGTCCAAGTCCCAGGTCACCGCCAAGGTGCTCGACGCCGCCCCGAACCTGGTGGCCGTGGGCGCGTTCTGCATCGGCACCGACCAGATCGACCTGCCCCACGCCAGCGCCAACGGCGTCGCGGTGTTCAACGCCCCGTTCTCCAACACCCGCAGCGTGGTCGAGCTGGCGCTGGCCGAGATCATCGCGCTCACCCGCCGGCTCACCGAGAAGAACGCCGGCATGCACAACGGCGTGTGGGACAAGGCCGCCGAGGGCAGCCATGAGGTACGCGGCCGCAGCCTGGGCATCGTCGGCTACGGCAACATCGGCACCCAGCTGTCCGTGCTGGCCGAGAACCTGGGCATGTCGGTCTACTTCTTCGACACCGCCGACCGGCTGGCGCTGGGCAACGCCCGCCGCTGCGCCTCCCTCGACGAGCTGCTCGCTGTCTCCGACGTGGTCACCCTGCACGTGGACGGGCGGCCCAGCAACAGCCAGTTCTTCGGCGAGGAGCAGTTCGCCCGCATGAAGCGGGGCAGCATCTTCCTCAACCTGTCGCGCGGCTTCGTGATCGACCACGCGGCGCTGCGGGCCAACCTGGAGTCCGGGCACCTCGCGGGCGCGGCCGTGGACGTGTTCCCCACCGAGCCGAAGGGCCGCGGCGACGAGTTCGTCTCCGAGCTGCGCGGCCTGCCCAACGTCATCCTCACGCCGCACATCGGCGGCTCGACCGAGGAGGCGCAGGCCGACATCGGCTCGTTCGTGGCGAACAAGCTCGCCCAGTACGCGAGCGACGGCACCACGACCCTGTCGGTGAACCTGCCGGCGGTGGCCCTGCCGCAGCAGCCCGACACGCACCGGCTGGTGCACCTGCACCGCAACACCCCGGGCGTGCTCGCGCAGGTCAACGGCATCCTGGCCGAACACGGTGTGAACGTCGAGGGCCAGCTGCTGGCCACGAAGGGCGAGCTGGGCTACGTGCTCACCGACATCGGCATCGACTACTCCGACGAGGTCCTCGCCCAGCTCCGCGCGATGACCCAGACGGTCCGGCTGCGGGTGCTGTCGTGACGCTGGAGGAGTCGCTTAGGGCGGTGGTGGGCGATGGGCACGTGCTCACCGACGACGATCTCAAGGCGTCGTACGAGACGGACTGGACCCGGCGGTTCCACGGCAGCGCCCGCGCCGTCGTGCGCCCGGCCGACACCGCCCAGGTCGCCGCGGTCCTGCGGGCCTGCGCCGACGCCGGCGTCGCGGTCACCGTGCAGGGCGGCAACACCGGCCTGGTCGGCGGCGGCATCCCGGCCGGCGGCGAGGTGCTGCTGAGCCTGAGCCGGCTGACGACGTTGGAGCCGGTCGACGCGCTGGCCGCCCAGGTGACCGTCGGCGCCGGGGTGACCCTGGAGGCGCTGCAGAACCACGCCCGCGCCGCCGGGCTCGACTTCGGCGTCGACCTGGCCGCCCGGTCCCAGGCCAGCATCGGCGGCCTCGTCGCCACCAACGCCGGCGGCATCCGGGTCGTGCGCTACGGCAGCACCCGCGCCCAGGTCGTGGGCGTCGAGGCGGTGCTCGCCGACGGCACGGTGCTCAGCCGGCTCGACCCGCCGGCCAAGGACAACACCGGCTACGACCTCACCCAACTGCTGTGCGGCAGCGAGGGCACCCTCGCGGTGATCACGAAGGTACGGGTGCGGCTCGTGCCGCCGGCCGGCGAGGCTGCCGTGGCGCTCGTCGGCGTCGACGGCACCGCGGGCGCCCTGCGCCTGCTCGCGGACGCGCGGGCCCGGCTCACCACGCTCGCCGCCGCCGAGCTGTGCTACGCCGAGGGCGTCGCGCTGGTCCGGTCCGTGGGTCGCCTGCCGGCCCCGCTCCCGGAGGACTTCCCGGCGTACGTGGTGATCGAGTGCACCGGGCGCACCGACCCGACGGACGAGCTGGTCGAGATGCTCGGCGAGTGCGAGGCCGTCGGCGACGCCGCCGTCGCGTCCGACGCGTCGGGCCGGGCCAAGCTCTGGGCCTACCGGGAGACGCACACCGAGGCGATCAGCGCCACGGGCGTGCCCGTGAAGCTGGACGTCTGCGTGCCGCTGGACCGGCTGGAGGCGCTGGTCGACGAGCTTCCCGGCGTGATCGCCGCGGTGGCGCCCGACGCCCGGCCGATCCTGTTCGGCCACCTCAACGAGGGCAACCTGCACGTCAACGTGCTGGGCGCCGAGGCGGTGGCGGAGAAGGTCACCGACGAGGTGCTGCGCCTGGTCGCCGCACACCGGGGCAGCATCAGCTCCGAGCACGGCGTGGGCCGGGCCAAGACGCCGTGGCTCACCCTGTCCCGCTCGCCGGAGGAGATCGGGGCCATGCGCCGGGTCAAGGCGGCCCTGGACCCGGCGGGTCTGCTCAACCCCGGTGTGCTCCTGCCGACATAACCGACATGTCGAAACGCTCACCTCGGCGGCCCGCCGGCCGACGGGGTGAGCATGACATCGGTGTTGCGGAGATGGCGGCCCATCGTGGCCGCGATCCTGGTCCTGGCCGTCGGGTTCCTGGCGCTCCAGCAGATCACGACGAGCGCGTTCGACGGCATTGAGGCCCGGCAGGTGGCCCAGGACTCCGACCGGCTGCGCATCGCGCTCGACGGCGAGATGCGGACGCTGCAGAGCTACGCGATCAACGACGCCGAGTGGGACGAGACCTTCTACGCGGTGGCCAAGGCCGACACCGACTCCTTCAACTACGAGTTCCCCCCGGCCTTCGTGGCCACCATGGACTTCGACGGGCTGATCGGCATCGGTCCGGATGGCTCCGTGCGGGTTGGCGGTCTGATCGAGAACGGCACCTACGTGCCAATGCCGGCCGATGTCAACACGCCGGCGGTGCTGCGTTCACTGATCGACCCCACCGCCAAGTCCGGCGTCACCCAGTGCGGGATGATCAACTCTTCTGCCAAGCCGCTGCTGTACTGCAGCGCGCCCGCCTACCCGAGCAGCGGCACCGGTACCGCCTCCGGCGGCCTGGTCGTCATCAAGGCGCTCGACGGCGAGGGCCTGGCCAAGCTCGGCGCCCAGGTGAACCTGCCGCTGAGCCAGACGGCCGCCCCCCGCACCGGCGGTGAGACGCAGCCGGCGTTGACCAGCATGCTCGGCACGATCCCGGTGACGACCACCGTCACGGACAACGGGAAGATCGCCGTGGACGCGCTCATCCCCACGATCAACGACGCGCCCGTGGTCGTCGAATCGATCCGGGAACGGCCGATCCACGACGTCGCGAACAACACGGCCGTGAAGCTCTTCGGCTTCGTCGCGGTCGCGACGGTCGCGCTGATCGTGGGCGTCATGCTCATCGTCCGCCGTGCGGTGCGCCAACAGGTCGGACCGCTGCGCCAGACCGCCGAGCAGGTGATCGCGTCGGGTGACCGGGGCCTGCGCATCGGGATGACGGGCAGTGGTGAGATCCCCGCCCTCGCGGGCGCGATCGACCAGATGCTCGACGCGATGGCCACCCAGGACGCCCGGCTGCGGGCCGAGCAGACCGCCCGCGAGGATCAGGTCGCCGCGACGTTCGCCGAACGCCAGCGCGTCGAGGAGGAGACCCACCGGGAGGCGCAGGCAACGATCGCCCGGACCACGGCCATCGTGACCGACCAGCTCACCGACGTCGTCGAGCACGTGGAGTCGGCCCGGGCCAGCACGCGGGACATCGACTCGCGAGTCGAGACCGCCTACGCCGCGACCCAGCAGATGGTCGAGCAGGTGCGCGAGGCCGACCTGCTCGTCACCGACCTGACCGGCAGCCTGCGTCGCGTCGGCGGCGTCGCCGAGCTCATCGCGCGCGTCGCCGACCAGACCAACCTGCTCGCGCTCAACGCCACCATCGAGGCCGCCCGCGCCGGCGACGCCGGTAAGGGATTCGCGGTCGTCGCCAGCGAGGTCAAGGAGCTGGCGACGACGACCGCCCAGTCCACGGGCGAGATCACCGCGACCCTCGCCGGCCTGGAGCGGCAGATGGCCACCGTGTCGGCGGCCATCACCGGCCTGACCGACGGCATCACCGAGATCAACGACAGCACCACGCACGTCCGCAACGTGACGGCCGGGCAGCGCGACGTCGTCGAGCAGCTGGGCCGCCAGGTTCAGGACTCCATGGCGCACATCCGCACCCTGGCGGACGGGTCCGGCGACTAGGGACGCGGCGTCAGCCCGTGGGCTCGCCCCACGGCTCGGTGTACCCGGGGTCCGGGTCAAGCTCGAACTGCGGGACACCCGGGCCGGTGGCGGCCGCGGCCATGGCGATGACGAAGCTGAGGAACACCACCGCGGCGACCGCCATCAGCAGGCCGATGACGATCGCGACCACGCCGCCCGACCCACGGCCAGGGCCGCTGAGCAGCTCGATCTGCTCGGGTTTGGCCGGGTCGTAGCGCACCTGCACCTGCGTGCCCTTGATGAACGACCGCCGCAGGCCCACCGGGCCCACGGCCGTGACCTGCTGGCCCAGCTCGGTGCGGTACTCGATGACGGGCGCGAACGTGAGCGACGCCCCGTGCTCGCCGCTGTGCGAGGTCACCTGGTTGTCGACGATGACGCCGGTCGCGGTGCGGCCGTCCGCGGCCAGCCGCCGCGACCTCGCCGTGCGCCACACGCCCCAGCCGGCCAGCGCGAGACCGCCCAGCGCCATCAACCCGCCGCCGCAGAGGATGAACCCCACGACGGCGCCCCCGAAGCCCATGCTCATGGCCGGTGAGCCTACGCAACCGCCGCAAGGGTGTCGGTCGGCCGTTTGGCCAGCTCACGGATGGCGCGGTGGGCGAAGATCAGCGGAATGACGCCGACCACACCGAAGGACATGTCGATGAGCAGCCACCACCAGGGGATGCCCCGGACCGGGCCGGCGATCAGGGCGAGCGGGATGATCGCCGCGCAGGCGATCATCCCGAACTGGACGACCCAGACGTTGCGGACGGGGTCGCGCAGCGGCCCCCAGAACGCGACGGCGATGACGAGGTGGGCGAAGGCGAGCCAGTCGGTGCCGTAGGCGAGGAAGTCGGGGGCGGCGACCAGGCCGGCGTGCACCCGGTCGATCCAGGCCACCAGCGGCTCCGGCGACCAGGGCACCGCGTGCAGGACGCGGGCGAGCACCCCGCTCTCCCATTCGAGAGGGAAGGCGGTCACGCCGCTGAGGACGAGACCGACGACGAAGACGACGAGCCAGAACCGGACGCGCGCGAGAGCGGACACGCGGGCAGCGTATGGGGCGGGGTCGCCCGTCAGGGTCATCCCACACAAGATCCACACAGAACCTTCACCGGTTGCCGAACAGGTGCAGCGGGTTCTCGCGCAGCCGCCGCAGCGCGATCGGCGCCCGTACGGTGACGACGACGGCCGCCAGCACCGCCCAGACCGCGATGATCGTGACCACGATCGGCGGGCTGACCAGGAGGTGCAGCAGCGCCAGGCAGACCGTGGCCGTGACGAGCAGCACGCGCAGCGCCCGCAGGTACCAGTGCGGCAGCGCGCCGATGGTGAACCCGCGCGTGCCGACGAGGTAGACCGCCAGCCCGATGCTGACCAGCCACGTCGCCGCGACCGGCGGATCGTCGTGCAGCGAGAGGTCGATGCCGGCCGCGATCAGCAGCAGGGCGAACGCGGGCGGCAGGTGCCCGCCGGCATAGATGCCGTACGCCATGGCGGGGTTGCCGCCGGAGGCCCGCAGCACGAACTCGTTGATGCCGGCCGACGAGTCGAAGTAGATCCACCAGAGCGCGCCCGCGAGGACCAGGCCCGCGAGCAGGCCGAGCTGCACGGCGCCCTCGGCCCCGTGCATGTCGACGGCGGTGTACGCCACGGCGATGACGACCTCGCCGAGCAGAATGATCATGAAAAGGTTGAACCGTTCGGCCAGGTGTGCCGCGTTGACCGCCCGGCCCGGGTCCGCCGGCGGGGTCAGCAGGGCGTCGAACTGCTCGCGCCGCCGCTCGCCGGCCTCGGACGCACGCCCCTGGTCCTCGCGCGCGGGCCGGCGACCCTCGCGCACCTCGGCCAGCATGAGGAAACCGGCCTCCTGCGCGAGCGCGAACACCCACAGCGCGTACTGCCACGGCGGCGGGATGAACGCGGAGACCGCGAACACAGCCGCCGAGAGCGCGTAGCTCATCCCGGCCGACCGGCCGGCGGCCGGCCCCTCCCCCGACGTCGTCGGGTACGCCACGGCCAGCACGAGGCGGGCGCCGGCGAGCGCGAGGGCGAGGCCACCGACGTGTCCGTCCGTGACGGCGTGGGTCTGCGTCGCCGCGATGGCGCACGGGATCGTGCCGACCAGCAGGAACAGCCGCTGTGAGGCGCGGTCCTCGCCATGGCGGTTGTAGAGGATCACGAACCCGATCCACGTCCACCACAGCGCGAGGAAGACGCCGAGCGCCGTCATCACGCCCCGCCAGTCCGGCCACTCGACCATGACGTGGGCGACCTGCCGCACCGCGAAGACGAAGACGACGTCGAAGTACAGCTCGATCCACGAGACGCGCTTCTCGGACTCCTCGTGCCCAGCGGCGGTGCCCGTCATGCACCGATTTGATCACATTCGTAGGTGAGTGGCGAGCAATCGCGCCACGGCGAGCGGTCGGCCGCCCGGCCGGCCGCCGTCCTCCACCGTCCACACCTGTGACAGGACGGCCTTGACGAACCCCCACGCGGCCACGCGGTCCGCGCTCAGCTCCAGGCCGTGGGCCACGACCTCGACCCTGGGGAGTACGAGCGACAGCAGGCCGTCGTCGGTGTCGTCCGGGTCAGGGTTGTAGAGCAGTGCCCCGGCCTCGTAGCCGGGGTCGCCGACGAGGCCGTGCGGGTCGATGGCCAGCCACGGCTCGCGGTCGGCCCGCAGCACGTTGTCGTGGTGCAGGTCGCCGTGCAGCAACATGTCGGGCGGCGCGGTGGCGAGCAGGTCCGCGAACGTCGCGGCCGCGCGCTCGACCAGGTCGCGCGGCAGCGGCCCGTCGCCCGGGAACCCGCGCAGGTAGTCGACGAAGGCGCGGCCCTTGTCGGCCAGGTGCGGCAGGCCGTGCCCGGCGGGCGGCGGGCGGTGCAGGCGGCGCGCGACGCCCACGATCGCGGCGGTGG
>NZ_BAAALT010000072.1:5439-12866 GCF_039528515.1 Luedemannella flava | reverse complement strand
CGGCGCCCTCCAGCAGCGCGGCGACCGCGTCGCGGATCGCCACGGCCCGGTGCGGGTCGCCGCCGGCGGTGACCGCGACGGTCACCGCGCCGTGCCGGGTGACGGCCGGCGTCCACGCGGTGGCGGCGTGGCGGTCGTCGGCGCGCACGCAGAACACCCGCCGCTCCTCCGCCGCCGCGCTCAGCATCGCGGCCGCATCGGGGTCGTTGACCGCGACGTGCACCAGCCACGCACCGTCCACATCGGACGCCTCGACCGCGCGCGGCGTCCAGCGCAGCCGGCCGGCGTCGGCCAGCGCGCGCAGCGCCGGGGTGATCTCCGGCGCCACCACCTCGACGTCGGCGCCCGCGTCGAGCAGGGCGGGCACCCGCCGCGAGGCGACCTGTCCGCCGCCGGCCACCAGCACCCGGCGGCCGCTGAGAATCAATCCAAGGGGGTACGGGTTCACTTGTTCGCCACACCCGCCGAGTCGAAGGTGGCGACGTCCCGCAGCACGCGCGCCGCGGCGGCCACGAGCGGCTGCGCCAGCGCCGCGCCGCTGCCCTCACCGAGGCGCAGCCCCAGGTCCAGCAGGGGCGACAGCCCGAGATGCTCGAGCGCGACCCGCCCGCCCGGCTCCGCCGACCGGTGCCCGGCCACGAGAACCCCCGCGACGTCCGCGTGGAGCGCGGCCGCCGCCAGCGCCCCGGACCCCGCGATCACCCCGTCCAGAATCACGGGTACGCGTCGCAGCGCGCCGCCGAGCACGAACCCGGCGAGGGCGGCGTGCTCCAGCCCGCCCACCTCGGCGAGGATGTCGACCGGGTCGGCCGCCGGGCGCAGCCGGCCCACGGCCGCCTCGACCACGGCGGTCTTGCGCGCCAGCGTCTCGTCGTCGATGCCCGTGCCCCGGCCGGTGACCTGCGCCGGCGCGGTCCGCGTGAACGCGGCGACCAGGGCGGCGGCGGGGGTGGTGTTGGCGATGCCCATGTCGCCGGTGAGCAGGCAGTCCGCGCCGGCGTCGACCAGCTCGATCGCGGTGGCGATGCCGATCTCGATCGCGGTGACCGCCTCGTCGCGGGTCAGCGCCGCCCCGACCGCGAGGTCGCGGGTGCCCCGGCGGACCTTGTGCGGTCGCAGGGCCGGGTGGGGGGCCAGGTCGCCGGCCACGCCCACGTCGACGACCACGACGTCGGCGCCGGTCTGCCGGGCGAAGACGTTGATGACCGCGCCGCCGGCCAGGAAGTTGGCGACCATCTGGACGGTGACCTCCTGCGGCCACGGCGTGACGCCCTGGGCGTAGACGCCGTGGTCGCCGGCGAACACGGCGACGGCCGGGTGCTCGGGCACCGGCGGCGGGCACTGCCCGGCCAGCCCGGCGAGGCGTACGCCGAGCTCCTCCAGCTCCCCCAGCGAGCCGGGCGGCTTCGTCAGGCTCGCCTGGCGCGCGCGGGCGGCCGCCATCGCGTCCGCGTCAAGCGGCCGTATGCCCGCAAGTGTGCTGGTCAGGTCCATGAGGCTCTCCACATCCGGGGGCAGTGTAGGCAACCTCGTCGTTGCGCCGCGAACGGTTCACTACTGAAGGGTGTCGCGCAGCGCGGCGAGGAACGCGTCGGTGGTGCCCGGGTCCCGCACGGCGAGACGCAACCAGTCTGACCCCAGGCCGGGGAACGTGTCGCCGCGCCGTACGGCGTACCCCCTGGTCCGCAGGCCCTCGCGGACGGCCGCGCCGCCGGCCACCTTGATCAGCACGAACGAGGCCGAGGGCGACCCCACCACCCGCACCCCCGGCAGCGACCGCAACCCCGCGACCAGGTGGGCCCGGTCGGCGGCGAGCTCGCCGGCCAGGAAGGCCTCCTCGGCGACGGCGCGCGGCGACGCGCAGGCCACCGCCGCGGCGAGCGCGGGCGTGGAGACGGGCCAGCGGGGCAGCGCGTCGGACAGGCGGGCGACCAGGTCCGGCGCGGCGAGCAGATAGCCGATCCGCAGGCCGGCCAGTGCCCAGGTCTTGGTGAGGCTGCGGATGACGACCAGGCCGGGCAGGTCGCGGCGGCGCGACAGCGACTCGGGCTCGGGGCCGGTGCCGGGGCGGTAGAGCGTGTCGGCGAACGCCTCGTCAACCACGAGGATCCGGCCCGGTCGGGCGAGGCCCGCCACGGCCGCGGCCGGGTGGTCGACCGAGGTCGGGTTCGTCGGGTTGCCGAGGACGACGAGGTCGGCCTCGGCGGGGACGCGGTCGGGGTCGAGCCGGAAGTCGTCGCGCTCGTCGAGGATCACCCGCTCGACGGCGTGTCCGGCGGCGCGCAGGGCGGCCTCGGGCTCGGTGAACTGCGGGTGGATCACCACCGCGCGGCGGGGGCGCAGGGCGTGGGCGAGCGCCACGAACGCCTGGTCGGCGCCCGCGGTGAGAAGCACCTCGGCGGGATCGCGGGCGTGTCGGTGGGCGACGGCGGCGCGGGCGGCGGTGGGGTCGGGGTAGCGGGCGAGGTCGGTCAGCGCGGCGGTCACCGGGCCGGCCAGCCAGGCCGGCATCGGCGCCTGCCGGACGTTGACCGCCAGGTCCACCAGCCCCGGTGCCAGCTCGCTGTCGCCGTGCACGCGCAGCATGTCCTCGTCTCGCTCCATCACAGGTGATCATGCCGCATAGGTCCCCTGCGATCGCACGCAGGCCTCTTTGTCCATACTCAACACATATACGGGCGATTCACCTACCTTGGGGTGATGAGGACCCCTGCTCTGGCCGCCGTCGCCAAGACGGCCCCTCTGATCCGTGTCGGCATCATCGCCGGCATCGCGGTCGCGGCCATCATCTTCCCCCTCGCGGCTGTCGGCAGCCTCGCCGCCAAGACCGGCGCCACCTACGTCAACTCGCTGCCCACCGAGCTGCGCATGGTTCCGCCCGCGCAGACGTCGTACCTCTACGCCTCCGACGGGCGCACCCTTATCGCGCAGTTCTACGAGGAGTACCGGAAGTTCACCCCGTACGACCGGATCTCGCCGAACATGGTCAATGCGATCGTGGCGAGCGAGGACGGCCGCTTCTACGAGCACAACGGCGTCGACGTGAAGGGCGTCGTGCGGGCGTTCGTCGCCAACCAGCGGGCCGGCGAGGTCGCCCAGGGCGCGTCCACACTGACCATGCAGTACGTGCGCAACCTGCGGCGCGACTCGGCCCGGTCCCCCGCCGAGATCATCGCCGCGACCGAGCAGACGAACCGCCGCAAGATCGAGGAGATCCGCCTCGCCGTCGCGATCGAACAGCGGATGACCAAGCAGCAGATCCTCGAGGGCTACCTCAACGTCGCCTACTTCGGCCACCGGGCCTACGGGATCTACGCCGCCGCCGAGGTGTACTTCTCCAAGCGGCCCCACCAGCTCACCGTGCCCGAGGCGGCCATGCTCGCCGGCCTGGTCAAGGCCCCCTCGGCGTACGATCCGGGGCGCGACGGCAAGGCCGCCCGCCAGCGTCGCGACTACGTCATGGGCCGGATGGTCGAGCTCGGGTACGTGCCGGCCGCCGACGCCGCGCGGTTCGTCCGCCGAGGGCTCGCGCTGCGCCTGAGCACGCCGCCCAACGACTGCGTCGGGGTCAGCCGTAGGAACAACAACTGGGGCTTCTTCTGCGACATGTTCAAGAACTGGTGGCGTCAGCAGCGGGCCTTCGGCGACTCGCCCAACGAGCGCGAGGAGAACCTGCGCCGCGGCGGCTACCGGATCGTCAGCTCGCTCAGCACCAAGGTGCAGCGCGCGGCCTTCCGCGAGGTCCGCGCCCAGCAGCCGATCGGCACGTCGTACGCGCACGGGCTGGTCGCCGTCCAGCCGCGCACCGGGCGGATCCTCGCGGCCGCCGTGAACCGGGTCTACAGCCTCAACCAGCGGCACAACGGGCCGCACTCCGACCGGCGCAAACGCGGCGTCGTGCCCAGCAACTACCCCAACACCGTCAACCCGCTGCTCGGCGGCGGCGACATGCCCGGCTACCAGGCCGGCTCCACGTTCAAGATGTTCACCCTGGCCGCCGCGCTGGACCACGGTCTGCCGCTGAACACCTCGTTCTACGCGCCCTACCGGTACAAGTCGATCTACCCGGCCGACTGGAACGACAAGCGCAAGTGCGGCGACCGGTGGTGCCCGGGAAACGCCAACAAGTCCATGACCGGCCGACAGACCATGTGGTCGGGCTTCGGCAAGTCCGTCAACACCTACTTCGTGCAGCTCGAACAGCGTATCGGCGCCGAGCGGGCGGTCCGCATGGCCGAGCGGCTCGGGCTGCGCTGGCGCACCGACATCGACCGGTGGCAGGCCTCGCCCGCCCGGGCGAAGGGCTGGGGCTCGTTCACCCTCGGCGTGGCGGACACCACGCCGCTGGAGATGGCCAACGCGTACGCGACCATCGCGGCGGAGGGGAAGTACTGCGCGCCACTGCCCGTACGGAAGATCACCGACCTGTCCGGCAAACAGCTCACCTCCGTCACCGAGCCCCGCTGCCGCCAGGTCATGAAGGTCAGGGCCGCCCGGGCCGCCACCGACGCGGCCCGCTGCGTCACCGGGTACCGGGCGGCCACCGGGCCGTGCGGTGACTGGTCCACGGCACCGCAGGTGCACGGCATCGTCGGGCGGCCGGTGGCCGGCAAGACCGGCACCACCGACGACACCCGGGCGGCCTGGTTCGTCGGGATGACCCCGCAGCTGGCCGCCGCCAGCTTCCTCGCCGACCCCGACTACGTGCTGCACGTGGCCGGGGACGGGAACTCGTGGAAGCCCGTCCAGACCGTCGCGGCCACCCTTCGCGACGGTCTGAAGGGCCAGCCCGTGCGGTACTTCACGCCACCCACCGGCCGGACGATCTGGGGCGACGCGGGCCCGAACTGGAACCGGCCGCGCGTCGTGCCGCGTCCGAACGTCCGCGAGTTCCCCCGGCGCGGCGGGGATGACCGACCGCGGTCCCCGCGCCGGCGCTGATCAGCCGACCGGTAGCGTGCGAGACCGTGTACCGGTTTCTCCTGACCCCCCGATGGCTCGGCGCCGCGTTGGTCTTCGTGCTGGCCGCGACGATCATGGTGGGTCTGGGGCGGTGGCAGCTGCACCGGTTCGAGGACCGGAGCGCGATCAATGACCGGATCGACGCGGGCGCCCGCGCGGTGCCCGTGGCGCTCGCCGATCCGCCCCAGCCGGAATGGACCCGGGTCACGGTGACCGGTCGCTACGACCCGACCAACGAGATCCTCGCCCGGGGGCGTACGGTCGGGGGCTCCGTCGGCTTCGAGGTGGTCACCCCGCTCGTGCTCGCGGACGGCTCGGCCGTTCTCGTGGACCGGGGCTGGGTGCCGGCGCCGGCGACGGGCGGGGCGTCCGCCCGGCCGGATGTGCCGGCCGCGCCGGCCGGCGAGGTGACCGTGACCGGCCGGGTGCACGCCCCCGAGTCGCGCGCCGGCGCGCCCACGCCCGACGGCACCGTCCCGGCGGAGGTGCGCCGGATCTCGCCGGCCAGGATCGCCCCGGCGCTGCCGTACCGCCTCGCGCCCGTGTACGTGACCGTGGACGACCCGGCGGAG
Organism: Luedemannella flava; assembly: GCF_039528515.1. Classification (NCBI taxonomy): domain Bacteria; kingdom Bacillati; phylum Actinomycetota; class Actinomycetes; order Micromonosporales; family Micromonosporaceae; genus Luedemannella; species Luedemannella flava. The sequence goes on along the minus strand of NZ_BAAALT010000072.1, from coordinate 7,332 downwards.
GGGTTCGTGGCGGTCAAACCGGACCATCAGAACGCGGCGCTCAACGCGGGCTACATGGTGCAGTGGTGGATCTTCGCGGCCCTGACGCTCGTCGGCTTCGGCTACCTGGCCCGGCGGGAGGCGCGCGCCCGGACCACGGATGCCGAGCCCGTCGACACGGGTGCGCCAACGGCCTGATCGAGGCGCCGACGCTGGGCGACAATGAGGGCGGATGGGAAGGGGCTGACCATGACCACTGCCACGATGACCAAGACGTGGACGGTCGAGATGCGCTTCGACGAGGACGCCGACCACTGCCACGCGATGGCGATGGTCCGCACCGCCGGCGGCCAGGAGTTGCGCGGCCACGGTTCGGCGCGGCGCAACCCGGTGGACCGCCCGGTGGCCCGGATCGGCGAGGAGGTGGCCGGCGCCCGCGCGCTGTCCAACCTCGCCCACGAGCTGCTGGAGTACGCCGCATCGGAGATCGAGGCCAACGTCCGCCGGGGGGACCCGGCGGTCCGGTAGTCGCGTCTCAGGCGCGGTGTAGCGCGCGGACCGCGTCGATCGTGTCGGCCTCGGCCGCCGACTTGTCGTCGCGGTAGCGCAGCACCCGGGCGAAGCGGAGGGTGACGCCGCCCGGGTAGCGGGTGCTGGCCTGAACGCCGTCGAAGGCGATCTCGACGACGAGTTCGGGGCGGACGGTGACGACCCACTCGCCCCGGTCGACGGCGCGGGCGAGCAGCTGCTCGGTCTGCCAGGCGAGCAGCGCGTCGGTGAGGCCCTTGAAGGTCTTGCCGAGCATGACGAAGCCGCCGGCCGGGTCGCGTGCGCCCAGGTGCAGGTTGGACAGCCAGCCGTGGCGGCGTCCGTGACCCCATTCGGCGGCGAGGACGACGAGGTCGAGGGTGTGCCGGGGTTTGACCTTGACCCAGGCGGAGCCCCGACGCCCCACGTCGTACGGCGCGCCGGCCGCCTTGACGACCACGCCCTCCTGGCCGGCGGCGAGCGCCGCGTCGTACGCCGCGCGGGCCTCGTCGGGGGTCCCGGCGACCACCCGGGCGACCCGGTGATCGGCCGGCACGGTCGCGTCGAGGGCCGCCCAGCGCTCGGTGCCGGGCTCGTCGACGAGGTCGGTGCCGTCGAGGTGCAGCACGTCGAAGAAGAAGGCGGTGAGCGCGCCGGCCGCCTGGCGGGCCGCGCGCCCGGAGGTTTCCTGGAAGGGGCGGGGCCGGCCGGCCTCGTCGACGGCGAGGGCCTCCCCGTCGAACACCCCGCTGCGCACGGGCAGCCGGGCGGCGAGGGCCACGACCTCGGGCATGCGCGCGGTGAGGTCATCCAGGCTGCGGCTGAAGACGGCGATGTCGTCGCCGTCGCGGTGCACCTGGACCCGCACCCCGTCCAGCTTGGCGTCGACACCGGCGGGAGCCCGAGTGGCGGCTAGCGCCTCGTCCACACTGGACGCGGACTGGGCGAGCATCGGGGCGAGCGGCCGGCCGACGGTCAGCCGGAACGCGTCAAGGGCGGGCGTCCCGCCGGTGAGGGCCGCGACGGCGACGGTCTTGAAGTCGCCGGACAGCAGCAGCGCCCGGCGCACTGCCCCGACGTCGACGCCGGCGGCGGCCGCGATGGCGTCCGTCAGCAGCCCGGCCAGCGCACCTTGGCGCAGCTCGCCCGCGATGAGCGCGCCGAGCATCCGCTGCTCGTCGACCGTCGCGTCGCCGAACAGGGTCGCGACGAGGGCCCGGCGGCGCAGCTGCGAGCCGGGCCCGGTGCCGGCGGCGACGGCGGCGAGCCGCGCGTCGACGGCCCGGACGGTCAGCGTGGCGGTCTCGGCGGGCGCCGGCAGGTCGCGCAGGCCGGCCCAGCCGACCCCGATCTGCCGTTGGCGCAGCTCACCCGCCAGGTAGGCCG
>NZ_BAAALT010000072.1:0-5386 GCF_039528515.1 Luedemannella flava | reverse complement strand
CCGACCTTGGCGCGGCGACCCGAACTGGCGGCGACGGCGGCTGACGTCGCGGCGACGGCGGCGAACAACATGCCTTCATCCTGCCGCGCCGCCCCGACACTTCGCCGCCCTCGCGGCAACGCGCCGCCTGGGGACGTCAGGCGGCGGCCGCGATATTGCTGGACGAGTGCGCCCCGGCCCGCTTCCGGGGCGCACTCGGCTCTTCCTCGATCTGGAACCCACGCGCGCGGACGTTGTCGGCCACGCTGCTGAGGAACCCGTCGAGCTGGACCAGGATCAGCGACAACCGGTCGATGTCGTCGCTGAGGACGGCGTCGGGCATGGCGGCGACGTCGACCTCCGCCAACGCGGCCACCGAGGCACGCAACTGCTCCATCGGATCGACCTTCGCGGGCGGCGCGGCGACCGGCGGGCAGGTGCTCAACACCAGCGCGGCGAGAGTGTCGCTCGGCAGGTCAGGGACTCGGTTCGTACTCATGTTCGATAGTCTACCGCGCCGTTGATGCCCCGCAAGCCCTGTCGTCCGGTTTCCCGTCCGTGTCCCGCGCACCCCTGCCACCGCTCGCCACCTGGCACATCCCGCGTACGCGGGCGGCCGGCCCGGGCGAGCACGCAGCCCGGCGCACGCGGACGTCCAACCCCTCGCCAGCTGCGCACAGTTGGCGAGGTTCCGCCTCTCCAGCCGGCGCCAAAAGTGCACTCTTGGCGGGCCTGGGGCCCGCGCCGACACCAAATGCTCACTTCTGGCGGGCCCGCGGCCCCACACCCTCACCAAAAGCTCACATCTAGCGAGCCTACGGCCCCACGCCCTCACCAAAAGCTCACATCTAGCGAGCCTACGGCCCCACGCCCTCACCAAAAGCTCACATCTAGCGAGCCCGCGCCATCCACCTCCACCAAGAGCTCACTTCTGGCGGGCCGCCACCGCGCCCACCCCGCCAGATGTGCACAGTTGACGGCGCCCCGGGGGTCCAACCCCGCCAGATGTGGCCATCCGGCGGGCATCCGGGCGCTCACCTCGCCAGATGTGCACAACTGGCGGCCAACAGCCGCGCCTACCCCGCGGGATGGGTGCACATGGGGGGAGCTGGTGGGTCGGCGCACATAGCCATCGGCCCGGCTGGGCGGGTTCAGGCGCCCGGGGTGACCTGCTTCGCGACGTTGGCGAGCAGGAGAGCCTCGGCGAGGCAGACCCGGGCGAACTCCCCCAGGTGCAGGCTCTCGTTGGGCCCGTGGGCCCGCGAGTCGGGGTCCTCCACGCCGGTGACCAGGATCGCGGCATTCGGGAACAGTTCCTGGAACGTCGCGATGAACGGGATCGACCCGCCCACGCCGATGTCGACGGGCGCGACGCCGTCCCAGGCTGTGGTGAACGCCGCCCGCGCCGCGTCGAAGGCCGGCCCGGTCGCGTCGATGACGCAGGGCGATCCGTCGTGTTCGAGCTCGAGGCTTACCCGCGCGCCGAACGGCGCGTGCTTCTCCAGGTGCGCGCGCAGGTTGGCGTACGCGCTCTTCGGGTCGTCGCCCGGGGCGAGCCGGACGGACACCTTCGCGCGGGCGGACGGGACGAGAGCGTTGGGCGCCTCGGCGGTGGCCGGCGCGTCGATGCCGAGCACCGCGATCGCCGGGTGGGTCCAGACCCGCTCGACGATGCGCCCGGTGCCCATGAGCGCGACGCCGTCCAGCAGGCCGGCCTCCTCACGGAACCGGTCCTCCGGGTAGTCCAACGGCGCGGCCGGCCTGTTCACCAGGCCGTCGACGGCGACGTCGCCGTTGTCGTCGTGCAGGGTGGCGAGCAGTCGGACCAACGTGGTCAACGCGTCCGGCACCGCACCGCCGAACATTCCACTGTGTACGGCGTGGTCGAGCGTGCGCACGTCGACGAACGCGTTGACGATGCCGCGCAGCGAGGTGGTCAGCGCCGGCTGGCCGATGGCCCAGTTGCCGGAGTCGGCGATGACGATGACGTCGGCGGCGAGCCGGTCGCGGTGGCGGCGCAGCAGCTCCTCCAGCGACGCGGACCCGAACTCCTCCTCACCCTCCACGAACACGACGACGCCGACCGGCAGGTCGTCGCCGAACGCCCGCAGCGCCGCGACGTGTGCCATGATGCCGGCCTTGTCGTCGGCGGCGCCCCGGCCGTAGAGGCGGCCGTCGCGCTCGACCGGCTCGAACGGGTCGCTCTGCCAGGCGGCGCGGTCGCCGATGGGCTGCACGTCGTGGTGGGCGTAGAGCATCACGGTGGGCGCGCCGGGCGGTGCCGGGCGCCGCCCGATGACGGCCGGGTGCCCGTCGCCGATCCGCTCGATCGTCACCTCGGGCAGCCCGGCGCCCCGCAGCAGCTCCGCGACCGCCTCGGCGGAGCGGGCGAGCGGCGCGAAGTCGAACCCGTCGAAGGCGATCCCCGGAATGCGGACGAGAGCCTCAAGATCGGTGCGTACGCCAGGCAGCTGCGCCGCGACGGCGGCCCGCAGCTCTGCTTCGGTCGTCATGTCTGCAGATCGTAGGCGCTGCCCGGGGTCGGGGCCCGGGCACTCGACGACCACGTCGACCGCCGCCCGCGTGCGGTCGGCGGCGAAGAACGCGGCCTCCCGTTCCCGCCAGGTGAGCAGCTCAGCCAGGATGGCGTCGCCGTCGCGGGCGAGCGCCCGGGCCAGGCACACGTCGGGCGGGGCGGTGACGAAGACCGACAGCGTGGCCTGCGCGCGTCCCGCCGCCCGTGCCGCGGTCACCCCCTCGACCACGAGGACATCCGGCACTGGTACGGCCACGACGCGCGCCCCGAACGCCCCGGCCACCCAGTCGTACGGCTCGTAGGCCCCGGGCCGGCCCGCGCGCAGCGGCGCGAGGACGCTCGACTCCAGCCGGGACCAGAACGTGACGGTGTCCAGCCACCCGTCGAGCAGGTCGTCGGTGCTCACCACGGCGACGCGGGCGCCGGCCGCCCGCAGTGCCCCGGCCAGCCGCCCGGCCAGCACCGTCTTGCCCGCGCCGCTAGGCCCGTCCACGACCACGAGCCGCACCGGGCCGAGCCGAGCCGGCCCCGCGAGCACCCGCCGCGCGAGCGCCGCGACGTCGGTCACCGCGTCAGCCAGGGCGTACGGGCCGGCAGCGCGGCGGGGCCTTCGGGCGGCTGGTCGCCGGGCACCCCGTCGACGATCGTCTGCCACAGCGCGGCCGTGTCGACGTGCTCCTCGATCATGTCGCCGAGCAGGTCGAGGGTCCGCTCGCGGGCGGCGCCGAACTTGTTGCTGGGCGAGACGGTGAAGCCGTGCCGGCCGGCGAGGCCGGCGGCCCGGGTGAGGAAGGCCCGACGGAAGTCGTCCGACTCGAACGTGCCGTGCAGGTGGGTGCCGAAGACGTGCCCGACGACGGCGCCCTCGACGGTGCCGTCGGGGTAGTAGAGGAACGGCTGCCGGGTGGCCCGCGCCGCCGACACGTACCCGTGGTGGATCTCGTAGCCGCGCACCGGCAGCGACCCGAACGCCGTACCGCCGGAGTTGCCGACCGTCTTCTCGGCCCGGAAGGTGATCTCGACGGGCAGCAGCCCGAGCCCGGCGACCGTACCGGCCCGGCTCTCGACCTGGTCGTGGATACGCTCGGCGAGCATCTGGAACCCGCCGCAGATGCCGAGCAGCGGCTTGCCCCGGCTGGCGTGCCGCTGGACCGCCTCGGCCAGGCCCGTCTCCCGCAGCCACCGCAGATCCTCCACGGTGGACTTGCTGCCGGGCAGGATGACCAGGTCGGCGTCGTCGATCTCGGCGGCCTCCACGGTGAGGCGCACCCGCACGCCGGGCTCGGTGGCGAGCGCCTCGGCGTCGGTGGCGTTGGAGATGCGGGGCAGCCGGACGACCGCGACGCGCAGCCACTGCGCGCCGACGGGCGGCTCGGGCCGCCCGAGCACCTGCCCGTACGCGAGGGCGTCCTCGGCGTCGAGCCAGAGGTCGACCTGCCAGGGCAGCACACCGAGCACGGGCCGGCGGGTGAGCGCGTGCAGCTTCGTCAGGGCCGGGTCGAGCAGGCTCGCGTCGCCGCGGAACTTGTTGATCAGAAAGCCGGTGATGTGCCGCTGGTCGTCGGTGTCGAGGAGGGCGAGCGTGCCGTACAGGGCCGCGAACACGCCGCCCCGGTCGATGTCGCCGACCACGATGGTGGGCAGGTTCGCGGCCCGGGCGAGGCCCATGTTGACGAAGTCGCCCTCGCGCAGGTTGATCTCGGCAGGGCTGCCGGCGCCCTCGCAGATCACCACGTCGGCCTCGCGGCGCAGGTCGGCGAGCGTCTCGAGGACGGTCGCGGCCAGTCGCGGCTTGAGGTCGTGGAAGTTCCGTGCGTCGATGTGCCCGACCGCCTCGCCCAGCACGATCACCTGGCTCGACTGGTCGGAGCCGGGCTTGAGCAGCACCGGGTTGAACCGCACGTCGGGCGCGAGCCCGCAGGCGGCGGCCTGCAGCGCCTGCGCGCGGCCGATCTCGCCGCCGCGCCCGTCGGCGGACACCGCGATGGCGGAGTTGTTGGACATGTTCTGCGCCTTGAACGGCGCGACCCGCACGCCACGACGGTGCAGCCAACGGCAGATCCCGGCGGTGACCACGCTCTTGCCGGCGTCGGAGGTGGTCCCGGCGACGAGCAGGCCGGTCATCGTCGCCACCGCAGCACGGCGCGGGTCAGCAGAGTGGCCACGGCGAGACCGGCCGCGCCCGCGCCGACGAGGCCGGACAGCCGGGCGGCCCGGCGGATGTCCGCCACCGCCGGCGGCCGCCCGTCGCCGAGGGTGGGCCGCTCCTCGACCCGGCCGGCGTACACGTTGCGCCCGCCGAGCCGGACGCCGAGCGCCCCTGCGGCGGCCGCCTCGCACTGCCCGGAGTTGGGGCTGGGGTGCCGGTGCCCGTCGCGCCACCACGTCCGCTCGGGGTTCGTGGGCCAGCCGGCCTCGGCCAGCGACTCCGCCACGGTGAGCGCGGCGGTCACCCGCGACGGGACGAGGTTGGCGGCGTCGTCGGCGCGCGCCGAGGCGGTGCCGAACCGTCCGTACCGCGGCCCACGGTGGCCGACCATCGCGTCGAGCGTGTTGACCGCCCGGTAGCCCACGAGGCCCGGCAGTCCTGCGACGGCGCCCCAGACGAGCGGGCCGACCACGGCGTCGGACGTGTTCTCGGCGACCGACTCGACGGTGGCCCGGGCCAGCGCCCCGGTGTCGAGGCCGGCGGGGTCGCGCCCGCACAGGTGCGGCAGGCGCCGCCGCGCGGCCACCAGGTCCCGGCTCTCCAGGGCGTCGGCCATCAGGTCGGCCTCCCGGCGCAGCGACTCCCCGCCGAGCACCGCCCAGGTCGTGGCCGCGACCAGGGCCGCGCGGGCCACGGGCCGCCGGCGCGTCACGTACGCCGCC
>NZ_BAAALT010000071.1:0-14867 GCF_039528515.1 Luedemannella flava | reverse complement strand
CGGATCGATCGGCAGATACGCCGCGCCCGCCTTCCACACCGCCACCATCGCCGTGACCAGCTCGGCGCCCCGGGGCAGGCACAACCCGACCACCGAATCCGGGCCGACACCCCGACCGCGCAGGCCACCCGCCAACGCCTCGGCCGCCGCATCCATCTGCGCGTACGTCAGCGAAACGCCGTCGAACACCACCGCGACCGCGTCCGGATTCGCCCGCGCGTGCGCGTCGAACAGCTCGACCACGGACGTGTCCGCGACCTCGGCGGCCGTCTCGTTCCAGGTGTCCACGACCAACGCACGCTCGGCCGGATCCCACACATCCACCGCGTGCAGCCGCACGTCCGGATCCGCCGCCACGGTCTCCAGCACCCGGATCAGTCGCCGGACCAGCGTCGCCGCCGATTCCACGTCGAACAGGTCCACCGCGGCGATCAACGCACCGCGCAGGCCCGCCACACCGCCGTCCGCGTCGAAGACCTCCGACAGCGACACCTCAAGGTCGAACTTCGACGTCGGCAGCAGCCCGTCGACCCGGGGCGCGGCCACCTCCACGCCGGGCAGGTCCAGCTCGGCGCGTTCGGCGTTCTGCAGCCCCACCATCACCTGGAACAGCGGATGCCGGGCGAGCGACCGCTGCGGCGCCAACTCCTCGACCAGCCGCTCGAACGGCACATCCTGGTGCTCCAACGCACCCAGCGACGCCTCTCGCACCCGCGAGAGCACCTGCCGGAAGACCGGATCCGCCGACAGGTCGGTCCGGATGACCAGCGTGTTCACGAAGAACCCGACCAGGTCGTTCATCGCCTCATCGGTACGCCCGGCGACCGCCGAACCCACCGGAACATCGGTACCCGCGCCCAACCGGGACAGCAGCACCGCCACCGCGGCCTGCACCACCATGAACATGGTCACGCCCTCGGCCCGGGCCAGCTCCACCAGCCGCGCGTGCACCTCCGCCGACACGGACAGTGGCACGACATGCCCATGGTGGCTCGCCACGGCGGGCCGGGCGCGATCCACCGGCAGCATGAGCTCTTCCGGGGCACCGGCCAACGCCTGCCGCCAGTACTCGACCTGGGTGGACAGCGGGCTGTCCACATCGGACTCGTCGCCGAGCAGCTCGCGCTGCCACAGCGCGTGATCGGCGTACTGCACCGGCAGCGGGGCCCATCCCGGCGCCTCGCCGCGCACCCGCGCCGCGTACGCGGTCGACACATCGCGGCCGAGCACCGCCATCGACCAGCCGTCACCGGCGATGTGGTGCACGACGAGCACGAGCATCTTCTCGCTCGGACCCGCCTCGAACAGCCAGGCCCGGATCGGCACGTCGACCGCCAGGTCGAAGATGTGCCGCGACGCCCGACCGACCGCCCCGGCCAGCTCCTCCGGCGCGACCCGGCTCAGCTCCAGCCCGCAGTCCACCTCGTCCGCGGCCAGGATCCGCTGGTACGGCTCGCCGTCCGCCGATCCGAACACGGTCCGCAGGGACTCGTGGCGTGCGACGACGTCGCGCAGCGCCGCGTCCAGCGCGGCCACGTCCAGGTCACCGTCGAGCCGCACCGCGGTCGACAGGTTGTAGGTCGGGCTGGGCCCTTCCAACTGGCCCAGGAACCACAGCCGCTGCTGGGCGAACGACAGCGGTACCCGTTCGGGACGCGCTCGCCCCCGCAACGCCGTCCGGGCCTGTCCCGCACCCGCCAACCGGGCCGCCAGACCGGCCACGGTCGGCGCGTCGAACAGCACCCGCAACGACAGTTCAACACCCAGCAGTACCCGGATCCGCGAGAGGAGCCGGACCGCGAGCAGTGAGTGCCCACCCAGGTCGAAGAAGTTGTCGTCGACGCCGACCGAGGAGAGCCCGAGCACGTGGGCGAACGCCCCGCACAGGAGCTCCTCGCGCACGCTCGCCGGTGCCCGACCGGCCCCGGCGGCGTAGGCGGGGGCCGGCAGCGCGCGCCGGTCCAGCTTCCCGTTGGACGTGAGCGGCAGCTCGGCCAGCGTCACGAACGCGGCCGGCACCATGTACTCGGGCAACCGCTGCGCGACGAACTCGCGCACGCCAGCGACGTCCACGTCGTCACCGACGAGGTAGGCCACCAGCCGCTTGTCCCCCGGGCTGTCCTCCCGGGCGACCACGGCGGCCCGTGCCACTGCCGCGTGCGCGACCAGTGCGGCCTCGACCTCGCCGGGCTCGATCCGGAAGCCCCGGATCTTCACCTGCTCGTCCGCGCGACCCGCGAACACCAACTGCCCGTCCGCGGTCCACCGGGCCAGGTCCCCGGTCCGGTACATCCGCTCGCCCGGCGTAAAGGGGCAGGCCACAAACCGCTCACCGGTCAGACCGGCGTGACCCACGTAGCCGCGGGCCAGGCCCGCACCGGCCACGTACAGATGACCGGCGACTCCCGGCGGAACCGGGGCCAGCCGCTCGTCCAGGACGAACAGTCGGGTGTTCGCGATCGGCCGACCGAACGGAACCGGCCCTCGACGCTGCGGGTCGACCGTCCCGGCGGCCACCATGACCGTCGCCTCGGTCGGCCCGTACGTGTTCACCAGCCGCCGGCCCGCCGACCATGCCCGCGCGGTCGCCTCGCCGATCGCCTCGGCCCCGACCAGCAACGTCGCCACATTCGACAACTCGGCCGGGTCCAGCACGCCCAGCAATGAGGGAACCACGCTCGCCGCCGATACGCCGGACAGCTCGGTCAGCCGCTCCGGCTGGGCGCGTTGCTCGTCGCTGGCGATCCAGAGTGACCCGCCACCGGCCAAGGTCACCGCGAGATCCAGCACCGACGCGTCGAAGCTGAACGACGCGAACTGCAGCACGCCCACCCCGGTATCCGCGCCCATCATCGGGCCGAAAACGGAGACCAGGTTCGCCAATGAGCCGTGGGAGACACCCACGCCCTTCGGCACACCCGAGGATCCCGACGTGTAGATCACGTACGCCAGCCCGGCCGGATCCACCAGCGCCGACCGCACCACGGACTCGTCCGCCGTCGCCTCGGCCGCGCGCAGGTCACTGTCGCCGAGCACGAGCGTCGCCCGGGCGTCGGTGACCATGACGGCCACCCGTTCGGCCGGCAGTTGCGGGTCGATCGGCAGGTAGGCGCCACCCGCCTTCCACACCGCCACGATCGCGGTCACCAGGTCCGCCCCGCGCGGCAGGAGCAGTCCCACCACGGATTCCGGGCCCACGCCCCGACCGCGCAGGTACCCGGCCAGGCGGTTGGCGCGCCCGTCCAGCTCGCGGTAGGTCAGCTCGGCTCCGTCGGCGACCACGGCCACCGCGTCCGGACCACGGCGTACCTGTGCTTCGAACAGCTCGACCACCGAAGCGGCCGCGACCTCGGCGGCGGTGTCGTTCCAGGTGTCCAGGACCAGGTCACGCTCGGCCGGGTCGAGCACCTCCACCGCGTGCAGCGCCGTCTGCGGAGCCGCGGTCACGGCGTCCAGTACCCGGACCCACCGCTGTGCCAGTACCTCCACCGACGCGGACTCGAACAGGTCGGCCGAACCCACCAGCGACCCGTGCAGCCCGGCCGGCCGGCCCTCGGCGTCGAACGCCTCGGCGAGCGAGAGCTCCAGGTCGAACTTCGCCAGCGACTCCGCGGTGTCCCAACGGAGCGCGCCGGCGCGCACGTCGGTCAGCTCCAGCAGTGCCCGCTCCACGTTCTGGACGGTCAGCATCACCTGGAACAGCGGATTGCGGGCCAGTGACCGGGTGGGCGCCAACTCCTCGACCAGCCGCTCGAACGGCACGTCCTGATGGGCCAACGCCCCCAGTGACGCCTCCCGCACCCGGGCGAGCACCTGCCGGAAGTCCGGATCCCCCGACAGGTCGGTCCGGATGACCAGCGTGTTGACCAGGAATCCGACGAGCTCGTTCATCGCCTCATCGGTACGCCCGGCCACGGCCGAGCCGATCGGGATGTCGGTGCCGGCACCCAACCGGGACAAGGTCACCGCGAGGGCGGCCTGCAGCACCATGAACGGGGTCACGCCCTCGGCCCGGGCCAGATCCGCCAGCCGCTGGTGCACGTCGGCCGGCACCCGCAACGGCACCCGGAACCCACGATGCGACGACACGGCCGGTCGCGTCCGGTCGACGGGCAGCTCCAGTTCCTCCGGTGCGCCCGCCAGCGTCCGTCGCCAGTACTCCACCTGGGTGGACAGCAGGCCGTCGGAGCCGTCGCCGAGCAGCTCACGTTGCCACAACGCGTAGTCCGCGTACTGCACCGGCAGCGGTGCCCAGGCCGGCGCCTCCTCGCGGACCCGGGCCGCGTACGCGGTCGAGATGTCGCGGCCCAGCACCGCGGTCGACCAGCCGTCACCCGCGATGTGGTGCACCACGAGCACCAGTACCCGCTCCCCGGCGGCGGACTCGAACAGCCACGCCCGCATCGGCAGGTCGGCCGACAGGTCGAACTCATACCGCGACGCCTCGGCCACCACGCTGGTCAGCTCGTCATCGGCGACCCGGCGCACCTCCAGCGCCCAACTGACCTCATCCAGGGAAAGAACCCGCTGGTACGGCTCACCGTCGACCGCCGGGAACACCGTGCGCAGCGACTCGTGGCGGCCCAGCACGTCACGCAGGGCCGTGCCCAGGGCCGTCACGTTGACGTCGCCGGTCAGTCGCAGCGTTGTGACCAGGTTGTACGTCGGGTTCGGCCCGTCCAGCTGGCCCAGGAACCACAGCCGCCGCTGGGCGAACGACAACGGCACCCGCGACGGGCGCCGGCGTCCCCGCAGCGCCACCCGGGCGCGCTCCAGCTGGGCGCCGGTCAGCCGGTTGGCCAGACCCGCCACGGTCGGCGTCTCGAACAGCACGCGCAGCGGCAGCTCCACACCGAACAGCACCCGGATGCGCGACACCAACCGGACCGCGAGCAGCGAGTGCCCACCGAGCCGGAAGAAGTCGTCGTCGACACCCACCGCCTCCAGGCCCAGCACCTGCGCGAACGCGCCGCACAGCAGCTCCTCCTGCACGGTGGTGGGCGCCCGACCCGACCCGGCCCCGTACGAGGGAGCCGGCAGCGCCTTGCGGTCCAGCTTGCCGTTGGCGGTCAGCGGCAGGTCGGGCAGCACGACCATGGCCGCCGGCACCATGTAGTCCGGCAGCCGCTGCGCGACGAACTCGCGCACGCCCGCGAGGTCCACCTCGTCACCGACGAGGTAGGCCACCAGCCGCTTGTCGCCGGGGACGTCCTCGCGGGCGATCACGGCGGCCTGCGTGACGTCGGGGTGCAGCCGCAGGGCGGCCTGGATCTCGCCGGGCTCGATCCGGAAACCCCGGATCTTCACCTGCTCATCGGCCCGACCCGCGAACACCAACTGCCCATCGGCGGTCCACTTCGCCAGGTCGCCGGTCCGGTACATGCGGTCCCCGGTGCCGAACGGGCACGCCACGAACCGCTCACCGGTCAACCCGGGCCGGCCCACATACCCGCGCGCCACACCGGCACCGGCCACATAGAGCTCGCCGACGACACCCGGGGCGACCGGGTTCAGCGCCTCGTCCAGCAGGTACACCGACCAGCCGGGAATGCCGCGGCCGATGACACTGCCCGTCTCGGCGGGACCGACCAGCGCGTGCGTCACGTGCACGGTCGTCTCGGTGATCCCGTACATGTTGATCAGCTGGGCCGTGCTCCGGCGGGCCCACCAGGCGTCCAACCGGCCCGGGTCCAGCGCCTCGCCGCCGAACACCACCAGGCGCAGCGCGTCGGGCGTGAACTCGTCCACGGCGAGCAGCTGGTACATGGCCGACGGGGTCTGGCTGAGCACGGTGACCCGTTCGCGGGTCAGCAGTTCGGCGAACCGGGCCGGCGAGCGCGACACGTCGAAGGGCACCACCACAACCCGGGCGCCGTGTGCCAACGCCGCCCACAACTCCCACACCGAGAAGTCGAACGCGAACGAGTGGAAGCAGCTCCACACGTCATCCGGCCCAAGATCAAAAAGAACCTGGCCGGAGGCCAACAGGGCGGCCAGGTTGCCGTGACTGACCACAACACCCTTAGGCCGGCCCGTGGAACCCGACGTGTAGATCACGTAAGCGGCCTGGTCCAGCCCCACCGGTCCCACGGCGTCCACCTGGGCCAGGCCCGCCAGCGTCGCCGGATCGTCGAGCACCGTCACGACCACCCCGGCCGGCACCCGATCCGCGAGCTGGGGCAGGCAGTCGGTCGACGTCAGCACCGCCACCGGGCCGGCATCGGCCAGCACGAACTCGATACGCTCGGCCGGATACCGGGGATCGACCGGCACATAAGCGCCACCCGACTTCAGCACCGCCAGCAACGCCACCACGATGTCGGCGCCACGCTCCAGCACCACAGCGACCCGGGACTCGGCGGTCACCCCGAGCGAACGCAGATGCCCGGCCAGCCGGTCGGCCCGGGCGTCCAGCTCCGCATACGACAGGTCGGCGCCGTCGAACGTCAGGGCGACGGCGTCCGGCGCCCGACGCACCCGCGCCGCGAAGAGCTCCACAAAGGACGGGGCCCCCGCGGGAACGTCCGCATCGTTCCAGTCGGTGACGATGACCGCCCGCTCACCGGGCTCCAGCACGTCCACGGTGTGCAGCCGCTCATCCGGCGCCGCGGTCACCCCTTCGAGCACCCGCGCCAGCCGCCGCGTCAACACCTCGACCGTACCGGCGTCGAACAGGTCGGCCGTGGCGATGACCAGCCCGTCGAGCCCGGCCGGCCGCCCGTGCCGGTCGAACGTCTCCCGGACGGCCACGTCGAGGTCGAACTTGGCCGGCGCCTTCGTGACCCCGCCCGCGGTCGGGCCGTCGCCTGCCCGGCCCCCGGGACGACCGGTGTTCTGCACGTTGAGCGCCACCTGGAACAGCGGGTGCCGGGCCAGCGACCGCTCCGGTGCCAGCTCCTCGACCAGCCGCTCGAACGGCACGTCCTGGTGCTCGAACGCGCCCAGGCTGGCGTCGCGGACCCGGGCGAGCACCTCCCGGAACGTCGGATCACCGGTCAGGTCGGCCCGGACCACCAGCGAGTTGACGAAGAAGCCGACCATGTCCTTCATGGCCTCGTCGGTACGCCCGGCGACGATCGCCCCGATCGGGATGTCGGTGCCGGCGCCCATCCGGGACAGGAACACCGCGAGGGCAGCCTGCACGACCATGAACGGGGTGGCCCGCTCGGCGCGGGCCAGCGCGGCCAGCCGCCGGTGGGCGTCGGCCGGCACCCGCAGCGGCACGGCGTGCCCCTGGTGGCTGGCCACGGCGGGCCGGGGCCGGTCGGTCGGCAGGGCCAGTTCCTCCGGCACCCCGGCGAGCGCCTGGCGCCAGTACGCCACCTGCTCGGCGAGCAGGCTATTCGGGTCGGCCTCGTCACCGAGCAGCTCGCGCTGCCACAGGGCGTAGTCGGAGTACTGCACCGGCAGCGGTGCCCAGCCGGGCGCCTCGCCCCGCCTGCGGGCCGCGTACGCCGTGGTGACGTCGCGCGCCAACGGTTCCATCGACCAGCCGTCGGCGGCGATGTGATGGATCAGCACGAGCAGCAGGCTCCGGCCCTCGGCCCGGAACAACCAGGCCCGGATGGGCACCTGGCTGGTCAGGTCGAACGCGTGCGACCCGGCCCGCTCCGCGGCCCGGGTCAGCTCGTCGGCCGTGACCACCTCGTGGACCGACAGCTCCCAGTCCAGCTGTTCAGGAGCAAGGATCCGCTGGTACGGCTCACCGTCGGCGGCCGGGAAGACGGTGCGCAGCGACTCGTGCCGAACGATCACGTCCCGCAGGGCGGCGTTGAGCGCCGATGCGTCCACATTGCCGTCAAGGGGGACCGACAGCGGCATGTTGTAGGTGGCACTGGGGCCTTCCAACTGGCCCAGGAACCACAACCGGCGCTGCGCGAACGACAACGGGATCATTACTCGTGCTCCTTCTTCATCGGACGCAACGCCGGTCGGGTCGACTTCTGGGTGCCCAGCCGTTCGGCCAGGCCCGCTGGGGTGGGCGCCTCGAAGAGCGCTCGGATCTTGACTTCGACGCCGAGGGCCGCGCGGATGCGCGACAGCAGGCGGATGGCGAGCAGCGAGTGCCCACCCAGGTCGAAGAAGTTGTCGTCGACCCCGACCGTGTCGCGTTCCAGGACCTGGGCGAAGACCTCGCACAGGGTCGCCTCGGTCGGGGTGGCCGGCTCGCGCCGGGAGGTCGCGGCGCCGGCCTGTTCCGGCGCGGGCAGCGCCGCGCGGTCGAGCTTGCCGGCCGCCGTCAGCGGCAACTCGGCCAAGGTCACCACCGCGGCGGGTACCAGGTAGTCCGGCAATCGTTGCGCGACGTAATCGCGCAGGTCCCCGACCTCGGCACCCACGACGTAGGCCACCAGGCGCTTGTCGTCGGGGTTGTCCTCCCGGACGATCACCGCGGCGCGGGTCACCTCCGGGTGGCTGAGCAGGGCGGCCTCGACCTCGCCGGGTTCAATCCGGAAGCCCCGGATCTTCGCCTGCTGGTCGGCCCGACCGCCGAACACGATCTGCCCGTCCGTTGTCCACCTGGCCAGGTCCCCGGTGCGGTACATCCGCTCCCCGCAACCGTGCGGGCAGGCCACGAACCGCTCACCGGTCAACCCGGGCCGACCGGCGTAGCCACGGGCCAGGCCCGCGCCGGCGACGTACAGCTCGCCGGTCACTCCGACCGGCACCGGCGCCAACGCGCTGTCCAGCACGTACAAACGGGTGTTGGCGATCGGCGACCCGATCGGCACGACCTCACCGACCGCGGTCAGTTCCGTCGTCGCCACACCGATCGTGGTCTCCGTCGGACCGTAGTGGTTGAACACCCGCCGGTCGCCGGCCGCCTCGACCAGCTCGCGTACCCACGCCGCCGGTGCGGCCTCACCGCCCAGCACCACCGAACCCGTCGTCACCTCCGAGCCCGCCGGCACCAGCCGGTCCATGCCGGCCGCCGCGGTCAACGCCGCCAGGTGCGACGGCACCACCTTGTACCCGTCGATGCGGTGCTCGGCCAGGTACCCGGCGACCGCCTCGGCGTCCACGACGGCGTCCGGGCGGAGCACGTGCAGCCGGCCACCGGTGGTCAGGCTGGCCATCCACACCGTGTTGCCCAGGTCGGTGACCTGCGGCTGCAGCAACGCATACCGGGCCCCGGGCTGGTCCCAGCCCAGCCGGCCGGACACCGACCCCACATAGTTGGCCAGCGCACCGTGCGTGACCGTCACGCCCTTCGGTGTGCCGGTCGACCCGGACGTGTAGATCACGTAGGCCAGCCCCGCGGGGTCGGGCCGGACGCTCTCGAAGTCCGGGCTCAGGCCCAACAGGTCGTCCACCGGCACCACCGGGAGCGAGCCGGCCTGCGCGGTCAGCACCGCGGCCAGGTGGCGGTCGGCGACCGCGAGCCGGGCCCCACTGTCGGCCAGCATGAAGCCGATCCGCTCGTCCGGCAGCCGGGCGTCGATTGGCAGGTAGGCCGCGCCGGCCTTCCACACCCCGAGGATCGCGGTGATCATCTGGAGGCCGCGGGGCAGGCACAACGCGACCACCGACTCCGGGCCGACGAAGCGGTCACGCAGGTGCCGGGCCAGCCGGTTGGCGTTCGCGTCCAGCTCGGCGTAGGTCAGTTCGGCACCGTCACCGACCAGGGCGACCGCGTCAGGTGCGGCGGCCACCTGCCGTTCGAACAGCTCCACCACGCCGGCGCCGATCGGGGCGGCCGTGTCGTTCCACTGGTCCACCACCAGGTCCTGGCTGCGCGCGTCGAGCACCCGCACCCCGTGCAGCGTGGTCGTCCGCCCACCGGCCAACGCCGTGACGATGTTCTCCAGGGCGGTGCAGACCAGCAGGCCCACGCCGAGCGCGTCGACCCCGTCGACGGCCAGGATGCTCAGGCTCATCCCACCCGCGTCGAGGTCGTTGACCGAGACCGTCAACGGGTAGCTGTTCTGGACCCGCGAGTACACCGGCCGGATGCCCCGGATCATCTGCCGTTCCGCCGGCTCGGCCGATCGTGGCGCGCCGCCGTCGACGTGCCGGTAGTTGAGCAGTGAGGTGAACAGCGGGGCGTTGCCCTCGATCCCGGCCGCCTGCTGGGCCAGGGCCAGTGGGGCGTGCTCGTGTTCGAGCAGCGCCGCGAGTTGCGCCTGCATGCCGTCGACCGCCGCCCGGACGTCGACGTCACCGGAACGCACCCGCACGGGCAGGGTGTTGATGAACGGGCCGACCACCCGGTCGGCGCCCTCACCGGCGTTCATCCGTCCGAACAGGACGGTGCCGAACACCACGTCGTCGCGCCCGGACAGCACGGCCAGCACCCGCGCCCACGCCACGTGCAGCACCGTTGCCGCGCTGACGCCCAGGTTCTGGGCCACGTCGCGCAGCCGGGCGGTGAGCTCGTCGGCCACCGGTACGAGTGCTTCGTTGACCGTGTCGGTGCCGTCGCCGTGTACCTCCAGCAGGCCGTACGGGGCGGTGGTGTCGGTGACGTCGCCGAGCAGTTCGGTGAAGAACCGCTCGTGCTCGTCGCGGGAGACGCCGCCGCGGGCCTGGGCCACGAAGTTGCGGAACGGCAGGGCCGGCGCCAACTGCTCGGCCTCGCCGGTGAGCACCGCCCGCAGCTCCCGGATGAGCATGTCCATGCCCTGGTGGTCCTGCACCATGTGGTGCATGCGCACCGCGCCGAGCCACCGGCCATCGCCCGTGGACGCGATGTGCAGGTCCATCAGCGGCGCCCGACTGACGTCCATGGCGGACCCGGCCGCGGTCAGCAGCGCGGCCACCGGGTCGACGGCCGCCGGATCGAGCGTGTGCCGCTGCGTCGGCAGGGCCGCCTGACGCCAGACCACCTGGACCGGTTCGGGCAGTCCTTCCCAGAGCACCGCGGTGCGGTAGATGTCGTGCCGGTCGACCACCTGCTGCAACGCGGCCGCGAACACGTCCAGGCGTTCGCGGGAGTCGAACTCGAGCACCTGGGCGGTGACGTACACGTCGACGCCGTCGCCGGCCATCAGGTGGTGGAACAACATGCCTTCCTGCAGCGGGGCGAGCGGGTAGATGTCGGCCACGTTGGCCGCGCCGCCATCGACCGTGTCGACCACCCGGGCGATGTCGGTGTCGGACAGCTCGACCAGGGTCAGCATCTGCGGGCTGATCTGCTCGGTGTCGGCCGGGATCAGGTTCGCCGGGACGAGCACGGCGTCCGCGCCGACGGTGTCGGCCAGACCGGCCGGGGTCGGCGAGGAGAACAGTGCCCGCACCGACACCGTCACCCCGTTCTCGCGCAACACCTCGACCAGCCGCACGGCGAGCAGCGAGTGGCCGCCGAGCTGGAAGAAGTCGTCGTCCACGCCGACCGACTCGACACCCAGCACCTCGGCGAACGCCGCGCAGAGCAGCTCCTCGCGGGCGTTGGCCGGGGGTCGGCCGGCGTCGGCGGTGTGCGCCGGTGCCGGCAATGCCCGGCGGTCGAGTTTGCCGTTGGTGGTCAGCGGGAGCCCGTCGAGGACCACGATCGCGGCCGGCACCATGTAGTCGGGCAGCCGGCCGGCCACGAACTCGCGCAGCCCGGCCGGGTCCACCTCGTCTCCCACGACGTAGGCCACCAGGCGCCGGTCACCGGGCGCGTCCTCGCGGACGATCACCGCGGCCTGCGTCACCTCGGCCCTGGCCCGCAGGACCGCTTCGATCTCGCCGGGCTCGATCCGGAACCCTCGGATCTTGACCTGCTCGTCGGCGCGGCCGGCGAACACCAGCCGCCCGTCCGCGGTCCACCGCACCAGGTCCCCGGTGCGGTACATCCGCTCGCCGGCCCCGAACGGGTTGGCCACGAACCGTTCCCCGGTCAACGCCGCCCGACCCACGTAACCGCGCGCCACGCCGGCACCGGCCACGTACAGCTCCCCGACCACGCCCGCGGGCACCGGACGCAACGCCGCGTCCAGCACGTACAGGCGCGAGTTGGCGATGGGTACGCCGATGCTCGGCTCGTCGCCGGCGGCCAGCGGCAGCGACATCGACGCGCAGACAGTGACCTCCGTCGGCCCGTACGCGTTGATGAGCCGACGGCCCGGTGCCCACCGGTCGACCAGGCCCGCGTTCATGGCCTCACCGGCGGACACGATCGTGCGCACCCCGGCCAGGTCGCTCTCGGCGAGTACGGCCAGGACCGCCGGCGGCAACGTCACGTGGGTGACGCCCAGCCGGGCGATCGCCTCGGGCAGGCCGGCGCCGGGTACCAGCTCGTCCGACGGGACCAGGACCAACGTCGCCCCGGCGCACCACGCGACGACGACCTCGGAGACCGCCGCGTCGAACCCGGGCGAGGCGAACTGCAGCACCCGGCTGCCGGGTCGGACGTCGAACCGCTCGGCCTGCGCCACCGCCAGGTTCGTCGCGCCGCCGTGCGGCACCGCCACGCCCTTGGGCACACCGGTCGAACCCGACGTGTAGATCACGTACGCCAGGCTGGCCGGGTCCAGCTCCGTGTCCACCGGGTCGGTGGCGCAACCGGCCAGCGTCATGGACGTCAGCGCGTCGTCCATCGCGAGCATCCGCAGTCGGCCCGCCGGCAGGTCGTCCAGTGTCTCCTGGATGCCGATGACCAGTTCGGCCCGGCTGTCGGCAAGCAGATACGTCAACCGCTCCATCGGCAGCCGGTGGTCGACCGGCAGGTACGCCGCGCCGGCCTTCCACACGGCCAGGATCGCGGTCACCAGCTCCACCCCACGCGGGAAGCACAGGCCCACCACGGACTCCGGCCCGGCCCCGAGACTGCGCAGGTACCGGGCGAGTTGGTTGGCCCGGTTGTCCAGCTCGCGGTAGGTCAGTTGCGCACCGTCGGTGACCACGGCCGCCGCGTCGGGAGCCGCCACCACCTGACGGGCGAACAGGTCCAGGACCGTCGCGCCGGGTACCGGTACCCCCGTGGTGTTCCAGGTGTGCAGGACCAGGTCACGTTCGGCGTCGTCGAGCACGTCGATGGCGTGCAGGGGCAGGTCGGGAGCGGTGGTCACCACGTCGAGCACCCGGGCGAACCAGGCGCTGATCCGGGTCGCCGACGCGGCGTCGAACAGGTCCGCCGCCACCGTCAGGGAGCCGGACAGCCCAGCGGGGCGGCCCTGCGCATCGACCGTTTCGGACACCATGAACGCCATGTCGCAGTCCACCGAGGCGGTGGACCCGACCGCGTTGCCGGCGTGCGCGTGGGCGCCCGGCAGGTCCAGCACGGCACGGTCGGTGTTCTGCAGGGTCAACACGACCTGGAAGATCGGGTGGCGGGCCAGCGACCGGGCCGGCGCCAACTCCTCGACCAGGCGCTCGAACGGCACGTCCTGGTGGGCCAACGCCCCGAGGCTCGCCTCCCGGACCCGCGAGAGCACCTGGCGGAAGTCCGGGTCACCCGACAGGTCGGTGCGGATGACCAGCGTGTTGACGAAGAACCCGACGAGGTCGTTCATCGCCTCATCGGTACGACCCGCGACCCCGGACCCGACCGGGATGTCGGTGCCCGCACCCAGGCGGGACAGGGTCACGGCCAGGGCCGCCTGCACCACCATGTACGGGGTGACGCCCTCGGCCCGGGCCAGATCGGCCAGGCGCTGGTGCACCTGGGCCGACACCCGCAACGGCACCGCGTGGCCACGGTGGCTGGCCACCGCCGGACGCGGCCGGTCCGCCGGCAGTGTCAGCTCCTCCGGGGCCCCCGCCAGCGCCTCACGCCAGTACTCGATCTGGGTGGCCATGAGGCCGTCGCCGAGCAGCTCACGCTGCCACAGCGCGTAGTCCGCGTACTGCACCGGCAGCGGCGCCCATTCCGGGACCTCGCCACGCACCCGTGACTGGTACGCCGTGGACACGTCGCGGCCCAACACGGTCGTCGACCACCCGTCGGTCGCGATGTGGTGCACCGCCAGCACGAGCACCCGGTCCCCCGACTCCGGCTCGAACAGGAAGGCCCGGATCGGCACCTCCACCGACAGGTCGAACGCGTACCGCGACGCCTGAGCCACCACGCTGGTCAGCTCGTCATCGCTGACGTGGCGCACCTCCAGCGCCCAGCTGACCTCGTCCGGGTCGAGAATCTGCTGGTACGGCTCACCGTCGACGGCCGGGAACACGGTGCGCAACGACTCGTGCCGGACCAGCACGTCGCGCAACGCCGCGCCCAACGCCACCACGTCCACCTCACCGGACAACCGGATGGTCGTCGGCAGGGTGTACGTCGAACTGGGTCCCTCCAACCGCTCCAGGAACCACAGCCGCTGCTGGGCGAACGACAGCGGTACCCGCTGCAGCCGGGTCGCCGCCCGCAACGCCGGCCGTGCCGGTCCGTCGCCGGCCGCGGCGATCCACTCCGCCAGCCCGGCCACGGTGGGCCGCTCGAACAGCACCCGCAGCGGTACCTCGACGCCGAGGGTGGCCCGGATGTGACCGACCAGCCGGGCGGCCAGCAGGGAGTGACCACCGGCGTCGAAGAACCCGTCGTCGACGCCGACCGACTCCAGTTTCAGCACGTGGGCGAAGGCGGCGCAGAGCAGCTCCTCCTGCACGGTGGCCGGCGCCCGGCCCGCGCCGGTCGCGTAGTCCGGCGCCGGTAGGGCGGCGCGGTCGAGCTTGCCGTTGGGGGTCAACGGCAGCGCGGGCAGTGTGATCACCGCAGTGGGCACCATGTGCTCGGGGAGCCGTTGCGCGACGAACTTGCGCAGGCCGTCACCGCCGACGCCCAGCTCGTCGTCGGTCGCCACGACGTAGGCGACCAGGCGCTTGTCGCCGGGTACGTCCTCGCGGGCGATCACCGCGGCCTGGGCGACGCCGGCGTGCGCGACCAGCGCGGCCTCGACCTCGCCCGGTTCGATCCGGAACCCGCGGATCTTCACCTGCTCGTCGGC